>NZ_LSMM01000059.1:0-37558 GCF_001566815.1 Marinobacter sp. Hex_13 | reverse complement strand
CTCGTACTCGAAGATCGATGAAGGCTTACGCTTGATCACCAGCTTTGGCAACGCCCGTGGCTCCCGCTTCAACTGCTCGAACACGATGTCGTCGGTCAGGTGGTTCTGGTACAGGTGGCAATCACCAAAGGTATGGACGAACTCCCCCACACCCAGATCGCACTGCTGGGCAATCATGTGAGTCAGTAACGCGTAGGACGCGATATTGAACGGAACACCCAGGAACAGGTCGGCACTGCGCTGATAGAGCTGACAGGAGAGCTTGCCGTCGGCGACGTAGAACTGGAACAGGCAGTGGCACGGAGCCAAGGCCATGCGACCCTGGCGGACGTTGTCCTGGGGGCCAATGGATTCATCCGGGAGCTCAGCCGGGTTCCACGCCGAGACAATCAACCGGCGTGAATTGGGCTTGTTGCGAATCTGGTCAATCACTTCGCTGATCTGGTCGATGGTGCTGCCATCCGGGCAATGCCAGCTTCGCCACTGTTTGCCGTAAATAGGACCGAGGTCTCCGTTCTCCAGGGCCCATTCATTCCAGATAGAAACGTTGCGCTCTTTCAGCCAGTTGTTGTCGGTGGAACCCTGCAGGAACCACAACAGCTCCTGGATAATGCTGCGCAGGTGGACTTTCTTGGTGGTCACCAGCGGGAAGCCGTCCTGCAGGTCAAAACGAATCTGGCGACCGAAGACCGAGCGGGTGCCGACGCCGGTGCGGTCACCGCGGTCCATACCGTTGTCCACCACGTCTTTCATCAGGTCGAGATAGGCTTTCATTCAGCGTTTCTCCGGTAAGCAATAACGATCAGAACGGCGCCCGCCAGGATCATCGGGAACGACAACACCTGCCCCATGGTCAGCCAGTCGAAGGCCAGGTAACCCAGCTGGGGATCGGGCTGGCGAACAAACTCCACCAGGAAGCGGAAGATACCGTAACACGCCAGGAACAGGCCTGAGACCGCCATGCGAGGTCTCGGCTTGGACGAAAACCACCACAGGACGATGAACAGCAGGACACCTTCCAGCGCAAACTGGTAAAGCTGGGACGGGTGCCGGGCCAGGCTGTCCGGCGCGGTACGGAAAACCATACCCCAGGCAACATCCGTGGGTTTGCCCCAGAGTTCGCCGTTGATGAAGTTGCCGATGCGACCAGCACCCAGGCCAACCGGCACCAGTGGTGCGACGAAATCCGCAATCTGCCAGAAGGTGCGATCCACCTTGCGACCGAACCACCACATGGCGAAGATCACACCTAGCAGGCCACCATGGAAAGACATCCCTCCTTCCCAGACGCGCAATAACATCAGCGGGTCAGCCGCGAAGGCACTGAAATTATAGAAGATCACATAGCCAAAGCGGCCGCCCAATATCACCCCAAGGGCAATGTAGAACAGCATGTCCCCCATCTGCACTTCGGTAATCGGCGACCAGGGCTTGCGGGCGCGAAGGCGGCCCAGCCACCAGCCCACAAGAAATCCGACCAGGTAGGTCAAGCCATACCAGTGTATTTTCAAAGGCCCGAAAGCAATGGCCACCGGATCGATTTGCGGATGCTGGAGCATCAATAACCCCTCAGGTCAGAACAGAAAACGGATACCTACGACAATCAGGAAGATGGCGAAGATTTTTTTCAACAGGGCTGCGTCCAGGCGATGAGCCAGGTTGGCTCCAACCCGGGCGAACAACACACTGGTCAGAACGATACCCACAAACGCAGGCAGATAGATAAACCCGACACTGAGCTCCGGCAGATCCGGGTTCTGCCATCCGGTGCCAATGTTTGCCAGCGCGCCGGCCACAGCGATGGGCAATCCACAGGCGGCGGAGGTGCCTACCGCTTGCTGCATCCGCACGTTGCACCAGCTCAGGAACGGAACAGTCAGCGTCCCCCCGCCAATGCCAAAAATAGCGGATGCCCAGCCAATACCGGCCCCGGCACTGCCCAGCCCAACGGAACCGGGCACATTGCGGCCAGGTTTGGGGTTGGCACCGAAAAGCATTTTCAAAGCCACCAGAATGACAAACACACCAATGAGCAGCTCCAGGACCTCACCACTGAGCATGGATGCGGTCCAGGCACCCACCACCGCACCGAGCACAATGCCCGCCGTCATGGGGCGGAATATCTCCCAGCGGACGGCGCCGTGGAGATGGTGGGACCGTATTGAACTGATGGAGGTGAAGACAATAGTGGCCAAAGAGGTGCCCACGGCAAGGTGCGCCGCAATGTCGCTACTCACACCCTGCAGGTCAAAACTGAAAATAAGCACCGGAACAATAACCAGCCCGCCACCAATGCCAAACAGGCCGGCCATGGTGCCCGCCAGGGCGCCCAGCACAAGGTACAGGCCAACAACAGCAAAAAGGGTCATACTCAGCCACACGCAGACAGCAAATCAGGCTGGTATGATACACACCGAATCCCTTTTGTTCACTCGCGACTGATGAGCCCGCCACCATGTGCCTGATTGTTTTTAGCGTAAAACAGCATCCTGCCTTTCCATTGGTCGTGGCAGCAAATCGCGATGAGTTCTTTCGCCGGCCCACGGCGGCCATGGACTGGTGGCACAGCGAAACCGCCGGGCGCGATGTTCTGGCGGGACGTGATTTGCAGTCAGGAGGCACCTGGCTCGCAGTCGATGAGGATGGAGCTGTTGCCGCCGTGACCAATGTGCGGGAAGGCTCGCAGGTGACCGGCGCCCACTCCCGTGGCGAACTGCCACTGATGGCGCTGGCAGACAACAGTGATGCGCTCGCAGCCCGGCTGCAGACACGAAAAAGCGATTACTCGGGATTCAATCTGGTCAGGCTGAATCGCCACTCAGGATGGTACTACAGCAACCGTGATGCTCACCCCGGGCGCCATGTTCATCGCGGCACCTACGGCTTGAGCAACCACCTTCTGCAGACCCCATGGCCCAAACTGCTGAGATTGAGAAACTCGGTGACCGATTTGCTTGAAGGTGCGTCGGCGGACCGCACTGATGACCTCCATCACGATCTTATCGAACGCCTGCAGGACACCACGCCGGCGCCCGACCATGAACTACCGGATACCGGTATTGGCAAGGACACCGAGCGCTTTCTGTCTTCGCCGTTCATTATCGGCAGTGACTACGGTACCCGCGCCACGACAGTGGTCACGGTCAGCGCCGTCGGTGAAGTCCGGGTAACGGAACAGTGCTGGGGACCGGAGGGAAAAAAGGAAGGCACAAGGCATTTCTGCTGGCAGCGGTCGGCCTGAAGCTTTGGTATAATCCGCCAAATTCCGCGAAGCAACCGGAGGCCCTTTATGGCCGGTGAGAAAAGCGCGGCGTCCATCGCCGACTTCGAAAAATCCCTGGATGAGCTGGAAAAACTGGTCCATGACCTGGAGCAGGGCGAACTCTCCCTGGAGCAGTCTCTTACTGCATTCGAGCGCGGCGTAAAGCTGACTCGCGAGTGCCAGCAAGCGCTCAAGACGGCGGAACAGCGGGTAGAACAACTGGTGGAAAACAGCGATGGCACACTGGAAACACGCCCTTTTAGCCCGGACGAACCTGCCTGATGCGAACTCCGAACACCCGCCTGGCGGCTTTCCTGGAGCAATGCCGCAATCAGATTGATGCCCAACTTGAGCGCCAGCTTTGTGCATCCGGCCACGGCTCTGAACGCCTGCAACAGGCCATGCGATACAGTGTTCTGGGCGGTGGCAAGCGCATCCGGCCGGCGCTTTGCCTGGCGGCAGCCACGGCGCTTGGCCAGCCTCAGGAAAGTGCGATCGTTCCCGCCTGTTCGCTGGAACTGATTCATGCCTATTCGTTGATTCACGATGACCTGCCCGCCATGGACAACGATGATCTGCGCCGGGGCCGCGCCACCACGCACATCGCCTTTGACGAAGCCACCGCCATATTGGCAGGCGATGCGCTGCAGACCCTTGCGTTCGGCTGGCTGGCCGAAGCGCCGGGACTGGATGATCAGGTGCGCCTTGCAATGATACGTGAATTGGCGACCGCCAGCGGCCACCAGGGCATGGCAGGTGGACAGGCGATAGACCTTGAGTCCGTAGGCAAGCAGCTGACCGTTGAGCAGCTGGAAAATATGCACCGCCACAAAACCGGTGCACTCATTGCGGCCAGTGTCCGGATGGGTGCCCTCACCGCAACCGAGGTGAACGAAGACCAGTTGGCGGCCCTCACGGTTTATTCGCAAACCCTCGGCCTCGCCTTCCAGGTGCAGGATGACTTGCTGGATATCGAGGGCGATACGACTGTGATCGGCAAACCCCAGGGCTCGGATCTGGCCCGATCCAAGCCAACCTATCCCTCGCTGATGGGCGCTGACGGCGCCCGAAACTACCTGTCACAGCTGCTTGAGTCCGCACTGGCCAGCATCGAGATGTTTGGCGAGGAAGGCGACCTGCTCCGGGACATGGCCGGTTACGTAGTGGCACGCACCCATTGATCATCAACGGCTCAGGCATGCACACTGACTTATGAAGGACTGGAGGGGCCCGGCTGGCCCAATCAGTATGAAACCGGGTGCCTTCATCCCCTATAATAGAACCCACATTTTGAATCACCCGGAAAAGACCCGAGCAGATGCAGGATACATATACTTTTAAGGAAATCCCGTCCCAACGGCCCAACACGCCGCTGCTGGACAGGATTGACACTCCCGGGCAACTGCGCGAACTGGCAGCAGAGCAACTGACCCAGCTCGCCAGGGAGCTACGTGCCTTCCTGCTATGGTCGGTGGGACAAACAGGCGGCCACTTCGGCGCCGGCCTGGGTGTCCTGGAACTGACCGTTGCCCTGCATTACGTCTTCAATACCCCGGAAGACCGCCTGGTCTGGGACGTCGGCCACCAGGCCTATCCCCACAAAATCCTGACCGGGCGCCGGGAACGCATGAACAGCATCCGTCGAAAGGATGGCCTGGCCGGCTTCCCGAAACGGGCGGAGAGCGAATACGATACCTTCGGCGTTGGTCACTCCAGCACTTCCATCAGCGCTGCCCTGGGTATGGCCATCGCCTCCCGCATGCAGGGCACTGGTCGCAAGAGCATTGCCGTCATCGGGGATGGTGCCATGACGGCCGGCATGGCGTTCGAAGCCCTGAACCACGCCGGGCATCTGGACGCCAACATGCTGGTGATCCTCAACGACAATGACATGTCTATTTCCCGCAATGTGGGCGGGTTGTCGAACTATTTTGCCAAGCTGTTGGCGAGCCGGACCTACAATCAGGTCCGCGACAGCGGAAAACGGGTGCTTCAGGGCACGCCACAGTTGATGGCGCTGGCCCGCAAGACCGAGGAACACTTCAAGGGCATGATTTCCCCGGGCACGCTGTTTGAGGAGCTAGGGTTCAACTACATCGGCCCAATCGACGGCCACGACCTGCCTCTGCTGCTGGAGACTCTGGAGAACATCCGCGAACTGGACGGACCGCAATTCCTCCACGTGGTCACCACCAAGGGCAAGGGTTTCGCCCCGGCCGAAGCCGATCCAATCGGCTACCATGCCATCAACAAGATCGAACCGGTGCCGCCCAGCAAGCCAGAACCGGTTGCTCCGAAGCCGTCGAAGCTGAAATACGCCAACGTGTTTGGCCAATGGCTCTGCGACGCCGCAGAAGCCGACGACCGCATTGTGGGCATCACCCCCGCCATGTGTGAAGGCTCCGATCTTCTGGCGTTCTCCCAACGCTTCCCGGACCGGTATTTCGACGTCGCCATTGCCGAACAGCATTCCGTCACCCTGGCGGCGGGCCTTGCCTGTGACGGCGCCAAACCAGTGGTGGCGATCTATTCGACGTTCCTGCAGCGTGCCTACGATCAGCTGATCCATGACGTGGCCATACAGAACCTGGACGTCCTGTTCGCGATTGACCGCGCCGGGCTGGTCGGCGAAGACGGCCCCACTCATGCAGGCGCGTTTGACATCAGCTACTTGCGCTGTGTCCCGAACATGATCGTGATGACTCCCTCTGACGAAAACGAAACCCGGCAACTGCTGCACACAGGTATGCTGTTTGAGGGGCCGGCGGCAGTGCGCTACCCGCGGGGCACAGGCCCGGGTGCAGAGATGGTCCGCGAGCTGGCTCCGCTACCGATCGGCAAGGGTCGGCTTGTGAAAGAAGGCTCAGGGGTTGCCATACTCAACTTCGGCACCCTGCTTACGCCTGCACTGGAGGCTGCCAAGTCTCTGGGCGCCACTGTCGCCGACATGCGCTTTGTAAAACCGTTGGATGAAGAGCTCATCCTGGCATTGGCGGAAAAGCATGACCTGCTGGTTACGATTGAAGAGAACGCCATTGCCGGCGGAGCGGGCAGCGCGGTGACGGAATTCCTGAACAGCCGGGATGTCAGCCAGCCTGTGCTTCAGATCGGCCTGCCAGACACCTTCATAGATCACGGTAAGCACGGCGAGTTGCTGTCTTCCTGTGGACTGGATGCCGAAGGTATCAGGCACACTATTGAAACCCGCCTGGAGCGAATGAAGTACAACCAGTCGCTAAAGGCGGTTCAATAAACACGCGAAGAGATCACATCAGACGGCGGGATCGTCGTCCTGGTGGGTCTCGAACCAGTGTCCGAGCTTGCTCTGCTTGGTATTGAGGTAATGCTCATTGTGGGGGTTGCGCCCTACGTGCAGAGGGACGCGCTCCGCTATTTCTATACCCAGATCGGTCAAAGCATCTACCTTACGGGGGTTATTGGTCATCAGCCTCAGGCTACGAATGCCCAGGTGTGCCAACATATCCCGGCACATGCTGTAGTCCCGCAAGTCAGCCGCAAAACCGAGTTGTTCGTTGGCTTCCACCGTATCCGCACCCTGATCCTGCAGGTTGTAGGCACGAATCTTGTTCAGGAGCCCAATACCCCGGCCTTCCTGGCGCAGGTACATAAGAATGCCCCGGCCTTCGCGGGCAATACTGCGCAAGGCTTCTTCCAACTGATAACCACAGTCACAGCGCATGCTGTACAGGGCATCACCGGTCAGGCACTCGGAGTGGGTCCGCGCCAGCATCGGCTCCGGACTGTTGAGGTCACCCAGCGTAAGCGCCACGTGCTCCTTTCCGGTGTCCGGCTCTTCAAAGCCGTGCATGTCGAAAACGCCGAAAGGGGTTGGCAGCCGGCAAGTCTGGATGTAACGAACAGCCACAGTGTTTCCTCGTGGTTCAGTCAATCGAGCGGCGCATTCTATCACGAGGCCAGCGCCCTGGCGTAGTCTCTGTATGATGGATCCTACGAACCGGAGTCAGAAGCAGACCAGTGGCCACTACGCCCACCCTTCTTCTCCAACAGGCGGACATTGTCCACAACCATCCCGCGATCAACGGCCTTGCACATATCGTAGAGGGTCAGTGCCGCCACGCTGGCGGCTGTCAGGGCCTCCATCTCAACACCGGTCTGGCCGGAGAGCTTGCAGCGAGTGGCGATGTGAATCGAAGCGCCGTCCTTGCCCGGCGTCAGCTCTACCTTTACCGAGGTCAGGTTCAGCGCGTGGCAAAGCGGAATCAGCTCGTGGGTTTTCTTGGCCGCCATGATACCGGCAACCCGCGCCACCGCCAGCACATCTCCCTTGGGATGCTGCCCTTCCACAATCATTGCCAGGGTGTCCGGCGCCATCCGAATCAGCGCCTCGGCCCTGGCCTCACGCTCGGTAACAGCCTTGGACGTAACGTCTACCATGCGCGCGGCGCCAGTATCGTCAAGATGCGTCAGTTTGCTCACGGTGTCTCCCAAAATCGTTGATAAAAGCGGCCTTCACGGATCTATCATACCAGAGCGTACAGAACTGGCGGCGGGATCAGTATCCGTTCCCTGACCACCAGAAACCAATACCCGCAATGCCCTGAGCGCCAGCCTGCCGTGCTGCGAGGATATCATCAGGGACAAGCCCGCCAAGGGCATAAACAGGAATCGCGGCGCCTGCGACCAGCTCCTGGAAACGCTCCCACCCAATTCCCGGCGCGCCAGGATGGGAAGAGGTAGGCTTTACCGGTCCCAGGGTAATGAAGTCTGCCTGGAGCTGTTCTGCATGGGCAATTTCCTCTTCATCGTGACAGGAGATTGCCAGCAGGTAGCCCTCGGGTATCGGCCGGGAGGAAAACTGCCGGGCCTCCCGCCACGGCAGGTGCAAACCGGTGGCCTGGGGCAGGCACTCAAGCAGCGGCGGGGCACCGTGAAGCATCAGCAGCGAATCGCTGGCGCGACACGCCTCCAGTGACCAGCCCGCCAACCGCTCGTAGACCTCATCGCTTAGTCCCGGTGCCCTGAACAGGCACACCTGTGGGCGCGTTTCGAGCAAGCGCTGACGAAGTTGTTCAGGGAATGCCGAGGGATCGCCAGCAGAACCGGTAATGGCATAGCGACGAGGCAGCTTCAGGGCGCGGATAATCGGACGGTTTGCAGCGGGGAAATCAACATCCGCCAGGTCCTGGACATCGAGCCATTGTATCGCCTGCCCTTCACGGCCCTCGGGGTCGCCTTCAGCGGAAGAGGTTTCCCAGACGTCAAGAAACACCCGCTTGTCGCCATAATCGTGGCGAACTCCAATCACCGGCTCAAGCAGGTCCGGATTTATCCGCAACCCGGTCTCTTCCCGAATCTCCCTGACCAGGGCCTGTTGGACCGTTTCACCGGTCTCAACCTTGCCACCCGGAAACTCAAGCAAACCACCCTGGTGAACATGGTCCGGCCGACGGGCGATCAATACCTTCCCATCACGAAAGACAACACCCACCGCAACGTGTATTTCCTGAACCGGCGTCATAATCAGGTGCGATACTCAGCATTGATGGTGACGTAGTCATGGGAAAAGTCGCAGGTCCACACCCGTTCACTGACATTCCCCCGCCCGAGATCAATGTGGATGGTAATTTCCTCACCGTCCATCACGGCCTGCCCGCGGGACTCGCTGTAATCCGCAGCACGGCCACCATTGCGGACCAGGCACACATCTCCCAGCCAGATCTCGAGGGCGTTCAGGTCCAGCCCGGCGACACCAGCACGCCCCACGGCAGCCAGTATCCGCCCCCAGTTGGGATCGGATGCAAACAGTGCGGTTTTGACCAGTGGTGAGTGAGCGACCGTATAGGCAACGTCCAGCGCCTCCTGTACCGATGTCGCGCGGCTCACTTCAATAGTGACAAACTTGGTGGCACCTTCGCCGTCGCGAACAATCGCGTGCGCCAGCTCGAGGAACACCTCTCGTAGCGCATCCCTGAGCTTTGGCAGGGACGGGCTATCGGCCGCGATTTCAGGGCCGCCGGACTGACCGCTGGCAATGAGCATGCAGGCATCGTTGGTGGACGTGTCACCGTCGATGGTAATCCGATTGAACGACGCCTCTCCTAATTCTGACGCAAGGCTCGCCAACACATCCGGTGCGATATTCGCATCGGTGGCAATAAAGCCCAGCATGGTAGCCATATTGGGGCGGATCATGCCCGCCCCCTTACTGATACCGGATATGGATACCGCTTGGCCATCCAGATCAATCTGGCGCGAGGCACCCTTGGGACGAGTGTCGGTGGTCATGATCCCAGACGCCGCTTCAGCCCAGTGGGACTCCGAGACATCCGCCAGTGCTTGCGGCAACGCGCTGACAATTTTACCAACCGGCAGTGGCTCCCCGATAACCCCTGTCGAAAACGGCAGCACGCTACCAGCGGGGACACCGGCGTGATCCGCCAAAGCCTGACAACAGGCCTGGGCATCCTTCATACCTTGTTCGCCGGTGCCGGCATTGGCATTGCCTGTGTTGATCAGCAGGTAGCGCGGTGCATCGCTTGCCAGATGGCTTCGCGTGACGTGAACAGGGGCCGCGCAAAACTGATTACGGGTGAAAATACCGGCCACTCTGCTACCCGGCGCCAACTCTATAACCACCAGATCCTTCTTGCCGGGTTTCTTGATACCGGCACTGCCGATACCCAGCCTGACACCGGCCACCGGGAAAAACGTCGGCAAGGTTCCTGGACCAACTGCCATTTTTACTCTCCTTTCGTCATGATCGGCTTCTACCCGGCGACCCGGCCGGAACACCGGTTACCAAACGAAAAACCCGCAACCTGTCGATCAGGGTGCGGGCCTTAGTTCGCTCACTCAGCGGCGGAAATCAGTTTACCTTTCCACAACACTGCTTGTACTTCTTGCCAGACCCGCATGGACAAGGCTCGTTTCGCCCTACCTTTCGGTCCTGTCGCACAAAGGTCTCCGGCGTTCCCTGAGGCTGCTGGGTAGCAGCTCCATCTGCGCTGTCATCCTGCCTGTGCTGTGCGGTGGCGCTGGTTTCATCGTGGCGCAGTCGCGCCTGGGCAAGCTCCCGCTCCAGCTCTTCCTTGCGGCGGCGTTCCACCTCTTCCATTTCTTCACGGCTCTGAACACGGACATGAGACAACACCCGGACCACATCACGCTTCATGGTTTCCAGCATGCTTTCAAACAGGTTAAAGGCCTCGCGCTTGTACTCCTGCTTGGGGTTCTTCTGGGCATAACCACGCAGGTGGATTCCACGGCGCAGGTGATCCATGTTTGATAGATGCTCTTTCCAGAGCGTGTCGAGCACTTGCAGGAACACCTGCTTCTCGAACTTGCGCATGGGCTCGGAGCCCGCCAGTTCCTCTTTGGCGTCGTAGGCCGCGACAATCTCTTCCAGAATACGCTGACGCAGATTCTCTTCGTAGAGCTTGCTGTCCTCGTCCAGCCATTTCTGAACAGGCAGGTTGATGGCCATCTCCGATTGCAGCTGGCTCTCCAGGCCGGCAACATCCCATTGCTCCGGCATGCTCTGCGGCGGGATGAACTCACTGACCAGAGAGTCCACCACATCCTCGCGAATGGTTTTAATCATCTCGGAAACGTCTTCCGAGGACATGACCTCGTTACGCTGATCATAGATCACCGTACGCTGGTCGTTGGCAACATCATCGTATTCCAGCAGGGTTTTCCGCATATCGAAGTTGCGGCCTTCCACCTTGCGCTGGGATTTTTCAATGGCGTTGGTGACCATTCGATGCTCGATGGCCTCGCCTTTTTTCATCCCCATGGCCTGCATCAGGCTCTTCACCCGATCCGGCGCGAATATCCGCATCAGGTTATCTTCTAGCGACAGGAAGAACCGTGATGAACCAGGATCGCCCTGACGACCGGCACGGCCTCGAAGCTGATTGTCGATACGGCGGGATTCGTGACGCTCGGTACCAATGATGTGCAGACCACCAGCCTCAAGCACCTGGTTGTGGCGCTCGGTCCATTCGGCCTTGGTGCGGGCAATTTCCTCTTCGGTTGGGCTTTCCATACCCGCCACTTCAAATTCCCAGTTACCACCCAGCACAATATCCGTACCACGGCCGGCCATGTTGGTGGCAATGGTGACTGCACCCGGGCGACCGGCCTGGGCAATGATCTGGGCCTCACTCTCATGCTGTTTGGCGTTCAGGATCTTGTGGTCAATCCGCGCCTTCTTGAGCAGCATGGACAGAAGCTCAGAGGCCTCAATTGAGGCCGTGCCCACCAGGATTGGTCGGCCCTCAGCCGTCACGTCCTTGATCTCATCAATGATGGCGTGGAACTTTTCTTCCTGAGTCAGGTAGATCAGATCGTTGTAATCGATTCGCTGGATGGGCTTGTTGGGTGGAATAACAACCACGTCCAGGCCGTAGATCTGGCGAAATTCAAACGCCTCGGTGTCCGCGGTACCGGTCATGCCGGCGAGCTTGTCGTAAAGACGGAAATAATTCTGGAAAGTGGTGGATGCCAGGGTCTGGCTCTCTGCCTGAATGCGAACACCTTCCTTGGCTTCAATCGACTGGTGCAGACCTTCACTCCAGCGACGGCCCGGCATGGTACGACCTGTGTGCTCGTCAACGATCACCACCTGATCGCCCTGGACAATGTAATCCACGTCCTTCTGGAACAGATGATGAGCTCGGAGGGCCGAGTGGACGTGATGCAACAGGCTAAGGTTGGCTGCGGAGTACAGGCTCTCACCTTCCTTCAGCAAGCCCCTTTCCAACAACAGCTCTTCCACTTTTTCATGGCCGGTTTCGGTCAATTCCACCTGACGGGATTTCTCATCGATGGTGAAATCGCCACTGGGCTCACCCTCTTCACTGACTTCACCCATCTCAAGGCTTGGCACAAGCTCGTTGATCGCCAGGTAAAGTTTTGAACTGTCCTCCGCAGCGCCAGAGATGATCAGCGGGGTACGGGCTTCGTCGATCAGGATCGAGTCCACTTCGTCCACGATGGCAAAGTGGAGGCCGCGCTGCACCTTGTCTTCCGTGCTGAAGGCCATGTTGTCGCGAAGATAGTCAAAGCCGAACTCGTTGTTCGTGCCGTAGGTAATATCCGCCTGATAGGCAGCCCGCTTCTCTTCAGGCGGCTGGCCGGCTACGACAACACCTACCTGTAGCCCCAGGAAGCGATACAGCTTCCCCATCCATTCGGCATCGCGGCGAGCCAGGTAGTCGTTCACAGTGACCAGATGCACGCCCTTGCCAGTCAGAGCATTCAGATACACGGCCAGCGTCGCTACCAGCGTTTTACCTTCGCCGGTTTTCATCTCGGAAATACGGCCTTCGTGAAGCGTGATACCGCCGATCATCTGCACGTCGTAGTGGCGCATCCCCATGACTCGACGACTTGCCTCACGGGTGGTGGCAAACGCTTCGGGAAGCAATGCGTCAAGGCTTTCACCTTCGTCATAGCGACGGCGAAACTCCGCAGTCTTGCCTTGCAACTCGGTGTCGGACAAATTGCCATACTGCTCTTCAAGCTCATTAATACGCGATACGGTTTTGCGCATTCGCTTGATTTCTCTGGCGTTCTTACTGCCGAACATCTTGGTTGCAAGCTTTGTGAACATAGACCACTGCTTCTTTGATTAAACGGAGGAAGCCGGCATTCTAACCTTATTTCGCAGCAGTACAAAAGTCAGGCCTCACAGAAGCCTGTCACAACGCTGAAAAGATTGAAAAAAGAGTGCCGGACGGGGACAACGGGAAGAGATCAGGCGCCCTCACAGGCGCCTCTACAAGCGGCTAGCGGCTAGCTCGTTTGATGTAGGTTTCCGGATTCTCGGATTTGCCGTTGCGGATTACTTCAAAATGCACGTGAGGCCCGGTGGAACGGCCTGTGCTGCCCATCAGAGCCAGCACCTGCCCCTTCTGGACAACGTCGCCCACTTTGACCTTGATGGTCTTGGCATGGGCGTAGCGGGTTACCAGGCCATCGCCGTGGTCCACCTCAACGAGGTTGCCGTAGCCATAGCGCTCGTCGGCATAAGTGACCACGCCACCCGCCACGGAGATAATGTCGCTACCTTCCTTGCCAGCCAGGTCCACACCGGCGTGCCAGGTACGCTTACCGGTGAACGGATCGGAACGATAGCCGTATTTCGAGGACAGCCAACCCCAGGTAATAGGACGACCCTCCACGAAGAGCTCTTTCTCGAGTTTCTGGCGGGAAGTAACCATATCCAGCATGCGCAATTGCTGCTCCCGATCTTCAATGCGGCGGGCAAGCTGATCAATCATGCTGGTCAGTTCTGGCGCGGTGAAAGAGTCGCCATCAAGACTTTCCTCGGGGCCACCGACGGCAGCTGGCTGATCAAAGTCGAATTCGTCGCTGGCCACCAGGCCCGACTCCAGAAAACGCTGCCCGAGGGCATCAAGCCTGAGCAGACGCCCCTGCATCTCACCCAGCCGCAGCGTTAAGGCATCAACCTGCTGCTGGACGTTCTGCTCGATCCGTGCCAGCTCTATCTTCTGTTCGCCCAGCCGGGATTGCCACTGAGCGACCAATTCCGATTCTGCAGGCTCCGCCGGTTCAATCTGGCTCACCGCCACCTTATAGCCGGACCAGCCCGCCAGTACCAACAGTGCAGTCACGAATAACACCGCGCCTGCCAGGACAGGGGCGTTTACCGAAACCGTGCGGGATTTCCCATGGCGTTTGCCAACGAGGATAATGTTCATATCGTCTTCTGGTTTCATGTGGACGCAACCTGATCCTGTAGTGTTGCATCCAGAGTGTTCTGACTGGGCCTGCCGGGGCATCCTTTGCCAGATTGCGGATTTCCTATCCGACTACTCAATCCTGGGCAGCATAAATCGCGTCTGAAAACGCACGTGCTATCCATTGCAACGACTACGTTTAATAAAATAGCAGCCGCCCGTGGACATACACACACCAGACAATGTAAAACGAGTGTAATACAGGCTCTGCCTATTAACCGTGCCGAAGTGTAACCAATCGTTACCGTTGTCGTCGAGAATTACTGATTGCCATGAAAAAGAAAACCGACCTCGAATTGACTCCGGACAGCTTCTCCAGGGCTTCAACCCTGCGTGAACTGATGGCAAAAGCCCAGCATCATACTCAGGCGGAACAACTCGTTCTCGCTGCGCTTCCGGAAAGTCTTGCCAAAGGCACACGGTTTGTCAGTTGCCGTGACGGGGAGCTGGTCCTGTCGGCTACGGCAGCCACCACCGCCAGCCAGATTCGTTTCCGCCAGCATGAAATCATGGAAGAACTTCGCAAACAGGAGCTGTTCCGTTTCGTCTGGAAACTCAAGGTCAAGGTCGCTCCGCCGCGATTCAGCGAGCGTCCGAAAGCAAAAATGACGCCCCTCAGTAACGAAAATGCCCGGCTCCTCAAAGAGGAAGCCGGGCACACGAAGGACAAACAATTACGCGAGGTTCTCGAAAAACTCGCAAGCCACGTCCGGGATTAAGGCGTCCTGCCTCAGCCCGCCGCCAGCACAGGTTTCATGTAGGAAATCGGGGCAGCGGCCTCGTCGTCGAAGGTCACCACTTCCCACGCATCCTCTTCTGCCCTGAGCTTGCGCAGCAGCTTGTTGTTCAGGTCGTGGCCGGATTTAATACCACGGAACTCGCCAATCAGGCTGTTGCCCAACTGGTAGAGGTCACCGATGGCATCCAGCAGCTTGTGCTTGACGAATTCGTCGTCGTAACGCAGACCGTCTTCGTTGAGGATTTTGTAATCGTCAACGACGATGGCATTGTCAACGCTTCCGCCCAACGCCAGGTTCATCGCACGCAACTTTTCAATATCACGCATGAAACCAAACGTCCGTGCGCGGCTGACTTCCTTCACAAACGACGTGCTGGAAAAGTCAACGGTTGCGGTCTGGGCGCGCCCCTTGAAGACAGGGTGGTCAAAGTCGATACCGAAGCTGACCTTGAAGCCTTCGAAAGGCAGCAGAGTCGCCTTCTTGTCACCTTCTTCAACCGTTACTTCGCGCTTGATGCGGATGAAACGCTTGGCGGCGTCCTGCTCGGCAATACCGGCGGACTGCAGAAGAAACACAAACGGACCGGCAGAGCCGTCCATAATGGGCACTTCCGCGGCGCTGAGCTCGACGAAACAGTTATCAATCCCGAGACCAGCCATGGCTGACAACAAATGCTCCACTGTTGCAACCCGGACACCGTCTTTCAGCAGTGTCGTGGAAAGCATGGTCTCACCAACGTTTTCCGCGCAGGCACGGATTTCAACCACAGGGTCAAGATCGGTACGGCGAAAAACGATCCCCGAGTCCACCGGAGCGGGCTTCAGGGTCAGATACACTTTCTCCCCCGAGTGCAAGCCAACGCCGGTGGCGCGGATGGTGTTCTTAAGTGTCCGTTGTCTGATCATCGGTACATATTTCCGTCACATAAAAGCGATATAGTCTGGGCAAAATTCTGCCCGGAGAATACCAGAAAGTAAGACTGAATACCATTTAACCAATCGTTAACCTTTGATTGGCCTCCCGGCACAAGTCCGGACTGATAGTCAGCACACGTAATTCGGTCGCAAAGGTTCCATTACCGAATACATTTGCAACAGATTATCAGTCAGCCTGACGGCGAAGGAATGCGGGAATATCGAGATAGTCGACTCCCTGCTCCTCGCTGTCCTTGCTCTGATCAATCGCCACATTGCCGTGAGCCACGGCGCGACGACGCAGAACGGCCGGACGGTCAAGCTGGTTGTAATCCGTTGTGCCATCCAGGCTACGGGTGTTGTCCACCACCTTGGTCGGCTTCTCGCGGTCACCGCCCAGGCCGGTCGCAACCACCGTCACCTTGAGTTCGTCAGTCATTTCCGGATCAATCACGGTACCCACGACCACCGTGGCGGAATCCGAAGCGAATTCACGAACAATGTCGCCAACCTCAGAGAATTCTCCCAGGTTGAGATCCATACCTGCGGTGATGTTGACCAGGATACCCTTGGCACCCTGCAGGTTGATGTCTTCCAGAAGCGGGCTTCGAACAGCGGCTTCTGCAGCTTCGCGGGCGCGGTTCTCGCCAGTGGCACGCGCCGTACCCATCATGGCGTTGCCCATCTCCGACATAACGGTTTTTACGTCGGCGAAGTCCACGTTGATCATACCGTTGCGGGTAATCAGGTCAGCAATACCCTGAACCGCCCCCAACAGCACATCGTTTGCTGAACCAAACGCGTCCAGCAGGCTGGTTTTCTTACCCATCACCGCCAACAACTTTTCGTTGGGGATGGTGATCAGCGAGTCAACGGTTTCCTCCAGCTCCTTGAGGCCGGCTTCCGCCACACTCATGCGCTTGCCACCTTCAAACATGAATGGCTTGGTAACAACGGCAACGGTCAGGATACCCATTTCCCGGGCCACTTCAGCCACAACCGGAGCGGCACCGGTACCGGTTCCGCCGCCCATGCCGGCGGTAATGAACACCATGTCGGCGCCTTTCAGCGACTCGGCGATGCGATCACGGTCTTCCAGAGCGGATTGACGCCCTACTTCCGGGTTGGCACCGGCACCCAGCCCTTTGGTGATATTGCCGCCAAGCTGAATAATCTGACGTGCATCCAGGTCCGTCAGGGCCTGAGCGTCGGTGTTGGCGCAAATAAACTCCACGCCTTCGATATCACTGTTGAGCATGTGGCGAACGGCATTGCCGCCACCACCGCCAACGCCTACTACTTTAATGACAGCGTTTTGCTGGACATTATCGACGAGTTCAAACATTTCCCCTACTCCTTCGTGCTGTTTATCAGCCTTTTCCAGACTGATTTTTCGAGATTATGATTTTCGAGATACCTTCGTGTATGTCTTCTCCCGGCTCGCCGTCAGAAGTGACCGGTAAACCAGGCTTTCATGCGCTCAAACAGCGTGGGTGCATCTTCACCCTTAAGCGCCGGCGCCCGCCCCAGATCCATCTGGCGGAAGCCATGGATCAACAACCCAACGCCCGTGGCGTAGATGGGGTTGTTGACTACCTCCGTCATACCGGAGACCGCCTGCGGACAGGCCAGCCTTACCGGCATGTGGAAGATTTCTTCGGCCAGTTCCACCACGCCTTCCATGGTGGAGGAACCGCCGGTAATCACGATGCCGGCCGGGATCAGGTCTTCGAATCCCGAACGACGAAGTTCAGACTGCACCAGGGTGAACAGCTCTTCGTAGCGCGGCTCCACCACCTCGGCGAGCGCCTGACGGGACAAATCCCGTGGCGCCCGGTCACCCACACTGGGCACCTTGATGGTTTCATCCGCGCCGGCCAGCTGAGTCAAGGCGCAGGCGTATTTGATCTTGATTTCCTCGGCATTCTGCGTGGGTGTCCGCAGGGCCATGGCGATGTCGTTGGTGACCTGATCACCAGCGATAGGAATGACCGCCGTGTGCCGAATGGCACCACCGGTGAACACCGCGATATCGGTGGTACCACCGCCAATATCCACCACGCAGACACCCAGTTCCTTTTCATCCTCGGTGAGGATGGCGTGACTGGAGGCCAACTGCTCCAGGATGATGTCATCCACTTCCAGGCCGCAGCGTTTCACGCATTTTTCGATGTTCTGGGCGGCGTTCACCGCACAGGTGACGAGGTGAACCTTGGCCTCCAGGCGAACGCCGGACATTCCCATGGGCTCCTTGATGCCCTCCTGGCTGTCGATCACAAACTCCTGCGGCAGTATGTGAAGGATCTTCTGGTCCGCCGGAATCGCCACCGCCTGGGCGGCGTCAATCACCCGATCAATGTCAGCCTGGGTCACCTCCCGGTCACGGATCGCTACAATGCCGTGGGAGTTGAGGCTCTTGATATGGCTGCCGGCAATACCCGCGTAGACCGAGTGAATCCGGCAACCCGCCATCAGTTCGGCTTCTTCCACCGCACGCTGTATCGCCTGGACCGTGGTTTCGATATTGACCACCACGCCACGCTTGAGCCCGCGGGAGGGATGGGAACCGATACCCACCACCTCAATGGTCCCGTCCATTTTGCGCTTGCCGACGATCGCAACCACTTTCGAGGTTCCGATATCGAGGCCGACAATCATGTTTTCCGTTTCAACCGATGACATGTGTTCCACCAAACCGTAGGTCTGAATTTAGCGTTGCTATGATTTTGTCCGCGAGGCCGTTTCTGACGGCTTCCACTGAACCGCCACCCCATTGCTGTAGCGGGCATCCACCCGTCTGACTTCGTCTGAACGCGACGCCAGCCGTTCCTGATAAACCGTGACAAAGCGTTCAAAACGCGCCTCAACCTGATCCCTGCCCAGAACCACTTCGATGCCGTTGGCAAGGGTCAGCGTCCAGGCACCGCGCTGTTCAAGACTCAACCCGGCAAACCCGAGATTATGACCGGTGAGCGTATCCGACATGGTCCTTGCCATATCAATCACTTCCTTCACACGCTCATCCGGGCCGGCCAGCCGAGGCAGTCGCCCGGCCACTTCGGGGTTAGGCGGCGCAAACAGTTCTCCGTTGCGGCTCACCAGCCGGTTGCTGTTCCAGTACGCCAATGGCTTTTTCTCGCGAACGTCGATCTGCAGCCGGTCCGGCCATACACGCTTGACCGCTGCAGACTCCACCCATGGGCGCTGCTCCAGGCTCTCCTTGATGTCAGAGAGATCCGTGGCAAAGAAACTCCGACCTATCCACTTGCCCGCACTGCGCTCCAGCGCTGTACGGTTTTCACCCACCAGTTCGCCCTTTACGTCGATGGCCATGACCTGACGATCCATGGCGCTCAGCACTTCGCTGGTTCCCCAGGGAACCAATGCCGCCAGCAGGACAATACCCGCTCCCATGAGCGCCTGCCCCCAGGGCACGGCGGACAATACAGCTCTCAGCAAACCAAACCGGTCCCGCTCAGGCCCAAGAGAGGTAGCTCCCCTGCGCTTCGGTGGGTCGGACGGTACCGCCCGGCTCCGGATCAGCAGCTTTTCAAGCATCGCCAGCCTCCAAGGTGTCCATGAGGATCCTCACAACCAGTTCCTCGAAACTGATACCGGCCGCCCTAGCCGACATGGGCACCAGACTGTGGTCAGTCATTCCAGGGACTGTGTTCACTTCCAGAATCCAGAACTCACCCTGGCGGTCCTGCATGATGTCTACCCGGCCCCAGGTTCGGCAGCCGAGCACCCTGAACGCATCCAATGCCAGATGCTGGAGCTTCAGCTCGCTGTCCGGGTCCAGCCCGCAGGGGATCTGGTAGCGGGTGTCGTCGGCCAGGTACTTGGCGTCGTAGTCATAGAAAACGTGGTCTGTACTCAAGCCAATGGCCGGCAGCGCCTGATCCTGCAGAAGGCTGACGGTAAATTCGGGACCTTCAATCCATTCTTCGACGAGAACCAGAGGGTCCAGTGCGGCTGCCTGCGTATATGCTTCAATCAGCTCCTGTTCACTGTTCACCTTGCGAATGCCAATGCTGGAGCCTTCCCGCGAGGGTTTTACGCTCAGCGGCAACGACAGCGACTGTACTAGGCTGCCGGCTTCCTCCACGGAACCCATGGCACGGAATTTCGGAGTTGGCAGTCCGCAGCCTTCAAACACGTATTTGCTGCGCAGCTTGTCCATGGCAAGCGCAGAGGCCAGAACGTCACTTCCCGTAAAGGGAATACCGGCCTGGGACAGGATGGCCTGAATCGTGCCGTCTTCCCCGCCGCGCCCGTGCAGGGCAATGAAAACCCGATCAAACTCAGGCTCTTCCACGGTTTTCAGCAAACAACCGCGTACATCCACGGCATAGGCGTCGACTCCGGCGGATACCAGTGCCGACAGTACTGCCTGTCCGCTTTTCAGTGACACTTCACGCTCGGCGGAATCACCGCCCATAAAGACAGCCACCCGTCCCAGTGCCTTCAGCGTCTCCGGATCGGCCTGATAACCTTGTGAATCTACAGTCCTGGCCATCTCACTCATCCGCAATCACTCCTGCAGCTGCCAGTCGCGCAGCCACTCCGCCTATATCACCCGCGCCCTGTGTAATCAGCAGATCGCCGTCCTGTAACGTGTTGGCAAGCAGGGCTTCGATCTCTCCGTTTTCTTCCACAAAAAGCGGCTCCACGCTGCCTCGCTGCCGCAGGCTGCGACACAATGCACGACCATCCGCACCCGGTATCGCCGGCTCACCCGCTGAATACACGTCCATCAGCAACAGCCCGTCCACGTCCGAAAGTACCCTGACGAAATCCTCATAGAGATCCCGGGTACGGGTGTAGCGGTGCGGCTGATAAAGCATGACCAGCCTGCGATCCGGCCAGGCATCACGGGCCGCCCGGATAACGGCCTCCACTTCCGTGGGGTGGTGCCCATAGTCATCAATCAAGGTGACAGTGCCTTTGCGGGTGTTGTAATCACCGTAGACCTGGAACCGGCGTCCAACCCCGGCAAAACCTGCAAGGCCCCGACAGATGGCGGCATCATCCACGCCCTCATCAGTGGCCACTGCAATAGCCGCCAGGGCATTCAGTACGTTGTGGCGACCGGGCATTTTCAGTTCAACGTCCAAATCACTACGGCCACCCGGGCGGCGAACGACAAACCGAGTCCGAAGGCCATCGGATTCAATGTTTTCCGCCCGGTAGTCGGCATCCGGATTATCGATGCCATAGGTAATGATGGCGCGGGAAATCCTGGGGATGATTTCCTGCACAAAGCCGTCATCCACACACATCACCGCAACGCCGTAAAACGGCAAGTTGTGGAGGAAATCCACGAATGTCTGTTTCAGGCGCCCAACGTCTCCGCCATAGGTGTCCATATGGTCGGCTTCAATGTTGGTCACCACCGAGATCACCGGCGTCAGGTGAAGGAATGAGGCATCGCTTTCATCGGCCTCAGCCACCAGATAGCGGGAGCCGCCAAGCTGCGCGTTGGTTCCGGCGCTATTGAGCTTGCCACCAATCACAAAGGTGGGATCCAGGCCAGCCTCTCCCAGAACCGATGCAATCAGACTGGTGGTGGTGGTTTTACCGTGAGTGCCAGCCACGGCAATGCCATGGCGATAGCGCATGATCTCCGCCAGCATTTCTGCACGGGGCACGATCGGCACCCGTCGGCTGCGAGCCGCCGATACTTCCGGGTTATCACCCGTTACCGCAGACGACACCACAACCACGTCAGCACTGGCACTGTTCTCCTCACGATGCCCGATGAACACCTCAACGCCCATGCCGGTCAGCCGGTCTGTCACGGCACTCTCACGAATGTCAGAGCCGGACACATCGTAGCCCTGGTTCTTCAGGACCTCGGCAATACCGCTCATGCCAGCACCGCCAATCCCCACAAAATGAATATTGCGGATACGGCGCATCTCGGGCACCTGATAGACCAGCGGGGGATTTGTGGATTCAGCCATTTGCGGCCTCCAAACAGTAATTCACGACTCTCTCCGTTGCATCGGGGCGAGCCAGCGTCTTTGCGGCCTTCGCCATGTCCAGAATCCGGCGGCGGTCCTTGCCGAGATCGGTCAGGGTTTCCGCCAGCAGATCGACCGACAGCTTTGGCTGCGGGATCAGGATGGCGCCTTTCGCATTAACCATTTGCTGTGCGTTCCGGGTCTGGTGGTCGTCCACGGCATGGGGGAACGGCACCAGCACGGCGCCTACGCCGGCAACACACAACTCAGAAACGGTGAGCGCACCAGACCGGCAGAGCACAATGTCGGCCCAGCCGTAGGCCTCTGCCATGTCTTTGATAAACGGCTCCACCGATGCATCCACGCCGTGGTCACGGTAGGCATCACCGGCTTCCTCGATATTTTTCTCGCCACACTGATGGCGCACCGTTGGCCGTTCGGCTTCCGGCAACTGAGCCAATGCCGCCGGCAACGTGCGATTGAATACCTGGGCACCAAGGCTGCCGCCCACCACCAGTAACCGCAGCGCACCCGCCCGACCGGACATCCGCTGATCGGGTTCGGCGAGCTCGGCCAGGTCCTGCCTGACCGGGTTGCCGGTACAGCGGGTTACCACAGTCGTGCCGAAGCTCCCGGGAAAGGCCTCCAACACGGTATGAGCGAAGCGCACCAGAATGCGGTTGGTCATTCCGGCAATGGCATTTTGCTCGTGAATTACCAGCGGCACCCGATTCAGCCAGGCGGAGAGACCGCCAGGACCGGTCACAAAGCCACCCATGCCGATGACGCAATGTGGGCGGATGGTGCGAACGATCGTAAAGGCCTGGCCAAGAGCGCGCATCAGCCGGAACGGCGCCATCAACAAAGCCAGGCGACCCTTGCCCCTCAGCCCGGAGACCTGGATCAGCGACAGTGGTATGTCGGTTTCGCCGATCAGTCGCTCTTCCATACCACCACGAGAACCCAACCAGAAAACCTCATGCCCCTTGTCCTGCAGCTGTCTCGCCGTTGCCAGGGCAGGGAAAACATGGCCACCGGTGCCACCAGCCATCATCAGAAAGCGACGTTTATCAGTCATAAACCGCACCTCCCCTGGCCGCTGGTTTACGGGTCTTTTCGCTGGCCAGTTTTTCGCGGTCCAGCCTCTCCATCTCCACCCGTGCCAGCACACCAATGCAGACAGCGGTAATCATCAGGCTGGAACCGCCATAGCTCACAAGCGGCAAGGTCAGCCCTTTGGTAGGCAGTAGGCCCGTACTGACCGCCATATTGATACCGGCCTGCAAGCCAATCAGCAAAGTAATGCCATAGGAGAAGCACGCGGCGAACGGCATGCCCGCTTTCTCGGCCCTTCTCGCAATCACAAATCCGGTCACCACCAGTACGGTGAACAGGCCCAGGACCATCAGCGACCCCAACAGCCCGAATTCTTCCGCGATGATCGCGAAGATAAAGTCGGTGTGGGCCTCCGGCAGATAGAACAGTTTCTGTACCGAATTCCCCAACCCGGTACCCGCCCAGTCGCCACGACCGAACGCAATCAGCGACTGGGTTAGCTGGTAGCCGGTATCAAACTGGTCTTTCCAGGGGTCGAGGTAACTCACAACCCGCTTCAACCGGTAGGGCTGGGTGAATACCAGCACGGAGCCCATCACCACCAACACGCCAATCAGCGGCATAAACCGGCTAAGCCGGACGCCACTCAGGAAAATCATGCCGGCTGATGCAGCAACCAGTACCACCGTGGCACCGAAGTCCGGCTCGATAACCAGCAGCACCGAGGCAATACCCAGCACGCCCAACGGCTTGAGGAACCCAGGCCAGGTGTTTAGCAACTCATCCCGACGACGCACGACGTAGCCGGCCAGATAGGCAATCAGGCAAAGCTTGGCAATTTCCGACACCTGAACATTGAACAGCCCGAACGAGATCCAGCGGGTGGAGCCATTCACCGTACGCCCGAGGGGCGTCAGCACCAGAAGCAGTGACAGCAAACCGACCCCGAGCAACAGCCACCCGCTGCGCTCCCACCAGGAGATCGGCACGTTGACGGCAATCAGCGCAAGTACGCAGCCGATGCCGGCAAAAATGAGCTGACGGATCACATAGTGGTAACTGTTGCCCATGGTTTCCGCCGCCATGTCCATGGAGGCGGAAGAAATCATCACAATGCCCATGACCAGCAACGCAGCGGAACTGATGATCAGTAGGGGCAGCGGGCGCAGATCACGGAACAAACCGTGATGACTGGTGAGGGACAGGTCAGCGTGCATCACAGCCCCTCCACCTGTTGACGGAAACGATCGCCACGATCCCCGTAGTCGCGGAACATGTCGAAACTGGCACAGGCAGGTGACAACAGCACCCTGTCACCCGGTTGGGCCAGTTTTCTTGCCGTATGGACAGCGCCTGCGATGTCAGCGGCGTTGACCGTCTCCACCCGATTACCCAAGGCGGTGGCGATGGTCTCAGCATCAGTGCCGATCAGTACAACCGCGCGACAATGAGTTGCCACGGGTTCAGCGAGCAATGAGAAATCAGCGCCCTTGCCTTCACCACCGGCAATCAACACGATCTTTCCACCCGCTGGCACCAGGCTTTCAATGGCGGCGGCCGTCGCTCCCACATTGGTGCCCTTGGAGTCATTGATGTAGTCGACATCACTCACCCGCCGAACGAATTCGCACCGATGCGGCAGCCCCTTGAAACGCTTGGCCGTTTCCAGCATCACGTCCATCGGTAATCCGGCAGCGTGTCCAAGTGCCAGTGCCGCCATCACATTGCTGATATTGTGCTGGCCCATCAGGCCCAATTCCTCGGCCAACAGCAGATTGTCAAAGCCGAAGGTAATCCAGGTACCTTCATCGTCATCGCGGGTACTGAACGTATCCGGGTTAACACGGTGAAAACCGAAACACAGGAACCGGAGGTTGTCCCTCGCCATGGGCGTGCTCAGGGCATCGTCCAGATTGACCACGGCGTTCTGGCAGCCGTTGAAAATTCGTTGTTTGGCCTGGAAATAGGCCATCTTGTCCGGGTAGCGATCCATGTGATCATCGCTGACGTTCAGCACCGTGGCCGCCAGGGCATTCAGTTCCCGGGTGGTTTCGAGCTGGAAGCTCGATAACTCCAGGACATAGAGGTCGGCACCGCGACCAAGCAGCTCCAGCGCCGGAGTGCCGATATTGCCGCCGACTTCCACGCGGCGGCCAGCGGCCCTCGCCATCTCTCCGACCAGCGTGGTCACCGTGGTTTTACCATTGGACCCCGTAATGGCGATGATCGGCGCGTCCGCTACCTCCGAGAACAGGTCAATGTCACCGCGAATAACAGCCCCTTTATCGGCTGCCACCCGAATGGCCGGTTCGGCAACACTGATCCCGGGGCTGACCACCAGTTCGTTAAAGCCGGCAAACAGGTCAGCATCGAACTCCCCCAGGTACACGGGCAGGTCCGGCCATTCGGCCCTTAGATCATCCAGGCCGGGCGGCGACAGGCGGCTATCAGCCACGGCAACATCGCGGCCTTTTTCGCACAGATAGCGCACGCAGGAGAGCCCGGTTTTACCGAGCCCCACAACCAGCGTTCGACGATCTGAAACGATGACACCCATGGTGCTTTGCTTCCCTATCTCAGTTTCAGGCTGGCCAGGCCAACCAGTACTAACACGACAGTGACAACCCAGAAGCGCACGATAACGCGCGGCTCCGGCCAGCCCTTCAGTTCAAAATGATGATGCAGCGGCGCCATGCGGAATATCCGCCGGCCGGTAAGCCGGAAGGACGCCACCTGCAGAATCACGGAGACGGTTTCCATAACGAACACGCCGCCCATGATGAACAATACGATTTCCTGCCGTACGATCACGGCCACGACACCCAGCGCCGCGCCAAGCGCCAACGCGCCCACATCCCCCATGAACACCTGCGCCGGATAGGTGTTGAACCACAGAAATCCCAGGCCGGCACCCACGAGCGCGCCACAAAATACAATCAACTCGCCGGTGCCCGGCAAATGAGGAATCAGCAAATAATCGGCGAACTGAGCATGGCCAGACACGTATGCGAAGATGCCCAGCGCCGCCGCCACCATCACCGTCGGCATAATGGCCAGCCCGTCCAGGCCATCGGTCAGGTTCACCGCGTTGCTGCTGCCCACAATCACGAAATAGCTCAACAGGATGAACAGCACCGGCCCCAGGGTCAGCGATACGTTCTTGAAAAATGGCACGTAGAGCGACGTTTCCTGGGGCAGTGCGGAACTCATGAACAACACGACCGCCGCCGTCGCCCCGATCACTGACTGCCAGAAATATTTCCAGCGAGCAGGCAGTCCTCTCGGATTGCGCTCCACCACTTTGCGGTAGTCGTCCACCCAGCCAATCGCACCGAACAAAAGCGTGACCAGAATCGCCACCCAGACATACCGATTGCTCAGGTCCGCCCACAGCAATGAGCTGACCCCGACGGCTACCAGAATCAGCGCACCACCCATGGTCGGCGTGCCGGCTTTACTCAGATGCGTTTGTGGGCCGTCGTCACGAACCGCCTGCCCGATCTGGTACTGGCTGAGTTTGCGAATCATCACCGGGCCGATCAGCAGGGAAATCAAAAGGGCCGTCAACACCCCAAAGATCCCCCTGACGGTCAGGTACTGGAAAACCGTCAGCGCGGAAAAGTACTGTGAAAGAGCCTCTGTCAGCCAGAGCAGCATGCGTTACCCACCTTTTCTTGTATTCCCTCCACCACGCGATCCATGGCGGAACTGCGAGAACCCTTGACCAGTACCGTCTGTGACTCGGCAGGCCCCTCAAACAGACGACGCACGGCGTCGTCATGGCTCGCACACACCTCAGCGGCGTCTCCGAAACCCTCAACATATCCTTCACAGCCAGGACCCACAGCGATCAGCCTTTCGATGCCCCTCGCCCTGGCGAACTCACCAACCTCCCTGTGCAGAACTAAGCTGTCCTGCCCTAACTCAGCCATCGCCCCCAACACAGCCACACGGCCGGCCGGTCGCGCAGCCAACACATCCAAAGCGGCTTTCATGGAGGCAGGGTTGGCGTTGTAGCTGTCGTCGATGACGGTCAGTTTCGGTGTCAGCGCCATCATTTGCAGGCGCCCCTTTACCGGCTTCAAAGCCGCCAGCCCCGTCTTTATCGCCTCATCGCCTGCACCCAACTCGCGTGCAGCGGCAATCGCCAACAATGCATTGGTGATATTGTGCTCGCCCTGCAGGGAAAGGCGGATGTCACAAGACCAGCCGTCCGGCCCCTGTGCACGAAACTGCCGGACATCGCCATCGCAGCGGATATCTTCGGGGACGTAATCAGCCCCTTCACTTGCCCGGCCACTGACACCTGCGACCCGACGCTGGCCCGCCCGCTGACGCCATAGATCGAAGGCCGGGTCATCACTGTTCAGGACCACAAGACCGGATGCTGGCGCGCCATCAATGATTTCACCCTTTGCGCGCACCACGTTGTCATAACCGCCAAACCCTTCCAGATGCGCCTGCCCGGCGTTGGTGAGGATGACCACCTCCGGCCGAACAACATTGACGGTGTGGGCTATTTCCCCCAGGCCGCTGGCTCCGAGTTCTATCGCGCCCAACTGGTGTTCCGGTGACAGCCTGAACAGCGTTAGGGGAACGCCAATGTGGTTATTGAGGTTGCCCTCGGTGGCGAGGGTATTACCCACCTGCGAAAGAATCGCGGCCACCATTTCGCGTACCGTGGTCTTACCGCTGCTACCGGTGATCGCCACAAAACGCGCGGTGCTGGCATTGCGATTGGCCAGGGCCAGTTGTGCCAATGCGTCTATCGTGTCCGAAACCCGGATCTGCGGAAGCCCCAGGCTCGGGTCTGGCTTGTCTACAACAGCAGCCACGGCTCCAGCCTTCTCAGCCACAGCCAGATAATCGTGCCCGTCGAAGTTCTCACCCCGAAGCGCCACGAACACGTCTCCGCTGGCGATTCGGCGCGTGTCGGTCGAGACACCGTCAAACTTCAAGCCTTCCAGATTGCCCACTGCCACAGTACCGCCAAGCCAGTTGACGGCATCGGCCAGCGCGAATGACTGCATCATGCGACACCTCCATTCAGCGACAGCGCATGTCGCACCTGCTCAGCGTCGCTGAACGGAAATCTCTGGCCTGCCACTTCCTGCCATGCTTCGTGGCCCTTTCCGGCAATCAGTACAATGTCTCCTGCCACAGCAGAGTGAATGGCCTGGCGAATCGCCTCAGCACGATCATGGATAACCGCGACCTGTTCCGGGCGCTCGAATCCGGCAACGATGTCGGCGGTAATGGCATCCGGGTCTTCACTGCGCGGATTGTCGTCCGTTACGATCACGACATCGGCCCCTTTTTCCGCTTCCCGGGCCATCTCTGGCCGCTTACCGGTGTCGCGGTCGCCGCCACAGCCGAATACACAGAAAAGCCGCCCGCCAACATGCGGGCGCAAGGCGGCAAGTGCACTGTTCAGGGCATCCGGGGTATGGGCGTAATCCACAACAACGCGCACATCGTTACTGCCGGCGAAGGGCTCCAGCCGTCCCGGTGGGGGCGACAACCGCTCAACCGCTTGCTGAACCCGCTCTACCGGCACACCCAGGCTGAGCACGGCTGCCATGGCTGCGAGAATATTGCTGACGTTAAAGCTACCCAAAACCCGGGCGGACACATCAAACCTGCCCCACAGCCCGTCCACACTTGCGCTAAAACCGTCAATGGATGGTGCGAACTCCGTTAGCCAGAGCTCGGTCTGGGCCTCGTGCAGGCTGTAACGGACACGGTCACATTTGCCATCAAGCTTCTCATAGAGCTGCCTTCCAAACGGATCATCGAAGTTGATGACCGCGAAATGCAGCTCTTCGCGATGAAACAGACGGGCCTTCGCCGCTCCGTATGCATCCATGGAACCGTGGTAGTCCAGGTGGTCCCGGGTAAGATTGGTAAACACTGCGCCGGTCATGGTCAGGTTGTCGACCCGCCCCTGTTCGAGTGCGTGTGAAGAGACCTCCATCGCCGCCGCGCGTCCACCCTGGGCGATGATTTTCGACAGTACGCGGTTTACCTGCACGACATCCGGCGTGGTGTGTGTACCTTCCTGCAGCGCACCGGGCATACCATAGCCGAGGGTGCCGATAACGCCGCATGGTGTGCCGGTTTCCTGTAGCAATGTCGCTATGTAATGGCTTACTGACGTCTTGCCATTCGTCCCGGTCACGCCAATCAGGCGCAATCGTTGGGAGGGATGCTCGAAAAATCGATCCGCGAGCTTCCCGAGGTGAGCGCGCAACATCGTCACCGGAACGATAAGAACACCTTCATGCTCGTAGCATTCATCCGGCTGCGCTGACTCCAACAGGATTACGGTGGCACCCGCACCGATCGCCTGTTCGATGTAGTGGTCGGCGGGTGTTCGGGCACCGGCCAGGGCAACGAACGCGTCGCCCGACCTGACGTCACGGCTGTCGGTCTTCAGGCCGTGGATTGTGACATCAAACACCGACGGTACCGGTGCGATTCCCTGCAACAAGGTGCTGAGTGATGTAATACACATAACCCTAACCCCGCTCCCCGGATGCCAGACGCGGCGCCTTTGCGTCGCCCAGCTCCAGTTCCGGCTTTACGTTCAGCAGCCGCAATGCATCTCCCATCACCCGGGCGAATACGGGTGCAGCCACTTCGCCACCGTAGTATTCGCCGGACTGGGGTGCATCGACAGCCACGACTGTGACAATCCGCGGATTGTCGATGGGAGCCATACCGGCAAATATCGCCTTGTACTGGCTATCCTCATACCCATTCTTACCCACCAGGTGTACCGTGCCGGTTTTACCACCGGCGGAATAGAATCCCGGTTGAGCGCGCTTTCCGGTACCGTTCTCGACCACCTCTCGCAACATTTCCCTGATCTGGAATGAGACGTCTTCGGAAAGAACTCGTTCCCCAACGGGTTTTTCATCGGCCTTCAACAGACTCAACGGGTAGCGAATTCCGCCATTGGCCAAAACCATGTATGCCTGCGCCAGCTGAAGCGCATTGACGCTCATGCCATACCCATAAGACAGGGTTGCCTCTTCGACGGGGCGCCACTTTGGTGGTGCCGGCAACACGCCAACAGCCTCACCAGGGAACCCGATACCGGTAGGCTGGCCCAACCCCAGGCGGGCATAAAGATCGCGGATAGTGTCACCACCCAACTCGGTGGCGATCTTGCTAATGCCGACGTTGCTGGATTTCGCAATCACGTCAGTCAGGCTGATGACCCCATAATTCCGGTGATCACGAATCGTGAAACGACCAAAGCGCCGGTACCCCGGCGCTGTGTCTATGGTGCTGGAAGCCTTGAACTTCCCCGATTCCAGTGCTGCAGCCATGGAAACAGGCTTCATCGTGGACCCCGGCTCAAACAGATCGGTAATAGCCTTGTTCCGTAAACGGTCGGGGCTCAGTTGGCTGCGGTCGTTGGGGTTGTAGGAGCCCTGATTCACCATGGCCAATACCTCGCCGGTGTCCACGTCCAGCATCACCAGAGTGCCACCCCTGGCGTCGTGCGCGCCGACAACGGCTTTCAGCTCCCGATAAGCCAGATACTGGAGCCGCAAATCAATGCTGAGTTCGAGGTTGCGACCAGGCTTCGCGTCGCGGATCAACGTCAGATCCTTGATCACACGGCCACGGTTGTCCTTGAGAACCCGCTTGCGACCACTTTCACCACTCAGCCACTGGTTGTAGGCCAGCTCGATACCTTCCTGACCGCTTTCATCGATATTCGTAAACCCGACCACATGAGCCGTCACCTCTCCAGCGGGATAGTAACGACGGTACTCCTGGCGGCTGTAAACACCCGGAATACCCATTGCCAGCACCTGCCGAGCAATTTCTGGCTGAAGCTTACGGCGCAGGTAAATAAACTCGCGGCCCGAATACTTACGCAGCCGCTCGCGCAGCCTGGCCTCCTGAAGGCCCAACAGGCGCGCGACATTGGTCAGTCGCGGCTCATCCGCGTCGATCTCGGACGGATTCGCCCAGATGGTCTGGACTGGAGTGCTCACCGCCAGTGATTCGCCGTGCCGGTCCGTCACTACACCACGATGGGCATCGATGCTCTCCACCCGAATGGTGCGCACATCGCCCTGCTTACGCAGGAACTCGTTGTCCACCACATGCAGATCCACCAACCGCCAGGCAAGGGCACCGACAACCAACAGAAAAACGCCCAACACGGTGCCGTACCGCCAGGCCCCAAGCCCGGCAGCCAGTCGCTGGCCCCATGTTGCTGTTTTTCCCTGGTCCGACACTGTCTTCACCTTACGGTTTGTTGTTTTCGCTTAACGCGACCCGACGAGCGGCGCCATCAACGGCACCAGAACGATATCCTGTTTGCCTGGCACGACCATTCCGAAACGCTCGGAGGCCAGTTGCTCTACCCGTCCGTGGGCACTCAAAGCACTCTGCTCCAGCAACAACTGACTCCACTCACGCTGGTAGTTGTCACGCTGTTCCTGCAGCTGAGATAAGGAGTTGAACAATTCACGGTTCTCATGGGCACTGACAACAACGCCCAGCGAGGACACAATCAACAGCATCACCAAACCCACGGTGATCAACACGCGCTTCTGCTGAAGTGCGGTAAAGACCTGGTTCGACAACCTGACCGCAGTGGCAACGCCGTCCCTGACACGTTTTCTGTTCAGTCGCGCTGTTTTTGTTGGCTGTTCAATCGCTACCGCGCCCATGATTACGCGCTCCCTAACTTGTGTTGTTCCGGTATCCGTTCAAGTACACGCATAACCGCGCTCCTCGCCCGCACGTTGTCGCTCACTTCTTCTGTATCCGCCTTGTTCGCCTTGCCGATCAACCGAAACGCCGATGCTTCCTGCTCCGCCGTCACCGGCACGCCTTTTGGCAATCTCGGCCCGCGCGCCAAGTCCCGCATAAAGCGTTTGACCAGCCGGTCCTCCAACGAATGGAAGCTGATAACCACCAGCCTTCCACCGGGCATCAGCTTTTCAACAGCGGCATTGAGCCCAAGCTCCAGATCTTCCAGCTCCCGGTTGATAAAAATCCGGATTGCCTGGAACGTCCGGGTGGCCGGGTGCTTGTGCTTTTCTTTTTTCGGCACCGCCTCACTGACCAACGACGCCAGTTGACGCGTGGTTTCCAGCGGCGCCTCCTTACGCCGCTCCACAACAAGACGAGCGATACGGCGGGAGAATTTCTCCTCGCCGTATCGCCAGATCACGTTCGCGATGTCTTTTTCGTCCGCCTCGGCCAACCATTGCGCCGCACTTGGCGCCTGCCCGGGGTCCATTCTCATATCCAGTGGCCCATCGCGCATAAAGCTGAACCCCCTGGCGGCATCGTCCAGCTGCGGGGATGAAACACCAAGATCCAGCAAAACACCATTAACCTTCATCCACCCCTGGGCTTCAGCGGCGGCGCCCAGTTCCGCAAACGAGCCGTGAAATGGCTGAAACCGAGCATCGCTCGCTGACAGGTCTCGGGCCACCTGAATTGCGTCCGGATCCTTGTCGATACCCAACACCTTCCCGCCCTGCCCAAGCCGCCCCAGAATCAGCCGGCTGTGACCTCCGCGACCAAAGGTGCCATCGACATAAACGCCATCCGGATCGTTGACCAGCAAGTCCACCGCCGAGTCCAGGAGCACGGAACGGTGCCGGTACTGACCGGCAGGCTCCTGCCCGCGGCCGGCTGTCATAGCGACAACGCCTCCATTTCCGGCGGCATTTCGTCTTCATCCGATGACTCGTCAAGCCAAGCGAACCAACGCTCTTCGCTCCAAAGTTCCAACTTCTTGCCCTGACCAATCAGCATCAATTTCTTCTCCAGGCGCGCATAACTGCGCAACGTGGGTGGCACCAGAATGCGCCCCGCCGAGTCCAGCTCCAAAGGCGTGGCATGGCCCAGCAGCAGTCGCTGCAGCCTGCGGGCAGCTTTATTCATATTGGGAAGTGCTTCAATTTGTGGCCTTAACGCCTCCCACTGCGGTTCCGGATACATCAGCAAACAGCGCTCTTCATCGGCATTGGCCGTCAATACAATGCGGCCACTGCAGGCATGCGCGAGCTCTTCGCGCACCCTGGCGGGGATCGCCAAGCGACCCTTTGCATCCATATTGATGGCATGACTGCCAAGAAAATTGCTCATTAGCACCAATTCCGGGGTTCAGAAACCACAAATAACCACTAGAAACCACTTTTTCCCACTTGTGCACACTATAGAAACACGCAATACACAATGCAAGCGCCGCGAACAGCGCCACACCAGGAAAAGTTCCTTTCACGACAAGAGGTTACAGAACAAGATTGGTCAAGAACTGGAGATTACGGAAAAGAAAAACCTAAAAATCAATCACCTGCAGTCAGTTCTGAAGATGGCAAGTGAACTCTAAGATTTTTTGGCTATAAAAGCTTGCTGGTGAGAATGACAAATGTCACATCAAGCGGAGAAATAAAAATGAGCTCGCCGGTAAGCCGGGTTCTGTCTGGGACAGTCATTCATCTAGGGCCTGCGTCACCGCAGGCCTCAAGCGACCTACCCGAATCCAGCGCGGGCCGCGCCATAGGATTCCTATTTGGTCTTGCTCCAGGTGGGGTTTACCATCGCCGTGAACTGTTGCCAGTCACGCGGTGCGCTCTTACCGCACCGTTTCACCCTTACCGGTGCCCGCGAACATGTCACGGCCACTTAGGCGGTATACTTTCTGTTGCACTTTCCGTCGGCTCACGCCGCCCAGGCGTTACCTGGCACCTTGCCCTGTGGAGCCCGGACTTTCCTCCCCCGGTAAAACCGGCGGCGACTGTCTGGCGAGCTCGGGCGAGACCATACTCCAGCCTGCAGCGGCAGGCAAGAAAAACCGCGAACCAGTGACTTCCTGAGATCAGGCCTTCAGAGACAACGCTCGCTGATACAGCTCGTTCTTGGAGATTCCGGTTAACTCCGATGCCAGCTTCGCCGCCTTTTTCACCGGCAACTCTGTCAGCAGCAACGCCAACACCCGGTCCGCCTCTGCCGCCCCCACCGACAACTCCTCTGCGCTCGCGCCACGCACCATCACCACGAACTCGCCACGACTGCCATGGGGGTCCGCCTCCAGAGTTTGCCTGACATGGGCCGCCGCCCCTGCATAGAAAGTCTCGAACGTTTTGGTCAGCTCCCGGGCCAGCACGAGCTCTCGCTCTGCTCCCATCACCTCCGCAATATCCCCCACCGTATCGACAATACGGTGGGGCGACTCGTAAAACACCAATGTGGCGGATTCCCTCGCCAGGCGGTCCAGGGCAGCCTTGCGCGCTCCGGACTTGGAGGGCAGAAAACCCTCGAACAAAAACCGATCCGTCGGCAGCCCTGCCGCGCTCAACGCCGAAATGAGCGCACAGGCACCAGGCACCGGAGTAACCCGATAACCCCGAGCCCGAGCCTCCCTTACCAGCACAAAGCCCGGATCAGAGATCAGCGGCGTCCCCGCATCGGAAATCAGAGCCACATCCTGGCAGGCCGCAAGCTTGCCCAGAACCTGGCCAGCCCTGTCCCGCTCATTGTGTTCGTGCAAGGCCATCATTGGCTTGCTGATACCCAGGTGCTGCAATAGCCGGCCACTATGCCGTGTATCCTCGGCGGCAATCACGGCCACCCGCGACAAAACCGCCGCGGCCCTGGTAGACAGATCGTCCAGATTGCCAATTGGTGTGGCAACGATATACAGGGTGCCAGCCTGTTCCGGCAGCTCGCTTTCTGAGTTCACACATCCCTCTCTTTGCCCCCTGCGCATGACACCAACGTCATGTGAATTCACGCGGGAGCTGTTAAACTTGCGGCCTGATAAATCAAACCATTAATGGGAAGCCCGGCGGGCACCAGGGCTCCCGGCATGATGCCGCCGATTACCCGGCGCCACAAGCGTAATAACCCGGAGTATTGTGAGCCAGCCATGACCAAATACCGCCAGAACCTGAAAACCATCACCATTCTCCTGGCCACGACGGTGCTGTTTGCGGGTTGCGCAAGCGTGAACCTGGAATCGTACATTGCCAAAACCGCCGGAGAAGCTCTTGAAGTCGCTGCCAGCGAAACCAACCGACAAAGCGCACAGGCTTACCTGTTGAGAGCAGCGGACAGGTTCCAGGGTCAAAACGAACACCGGGCCGCCAGGAAGTTGCTTCAAAGCAAGCAATTCTCGCCGACCACTGAGGCCACAGAAAACCAACGGCTTCTGCTAGCCATGGCCAGCGCCACTGCGCTTGAGGATGGCGATTGGGCGAAAAGCATTGTATCTGGCATAGAGCCAGATCATTTCCTTAATTATGAAAGAAACCTGATTAACCGCGCCGCAAGACTGCAAGAGCAAACCTATCGGCTTGCCGGAGACAACCTTGCGGCGGCCATTACCCTGATCTTGCTGTCCGGAGCGGACACAGAAGCCAATACGCAATCTATCCATGACGACATCTGGAAGAACCTGAAACAGACCTCAGACACCCAGCTCGCCGACAGAAAAGGCCGAGCGATTGGCTATGAAGCCCAGGGCTGGCTTGAACTGGCAGGCATTCTCCGGCAGCCGGGCATCAATCTGGACGAACAGGGAAGAATGATCCGCAACTGGCAGAACAACTGGCCCGACCACCCCGCCGCCGGGGCCTTACCGGCTGAACTGCAACTGATTGCAAGCCTTGCAGAGAGCCAGCCCGAAAGAATCACCCTGGCATTGCCGCTCAGCGGCCCACTGTCGAGTGCGGGCGCTGCCATCCGCGATGGTTTTTTCGCCGCCTACTACGAGGACGACTCAGCGGAGCGCGGAAAAATCAGCATTCGAGTCGTCGACACCTCGGATCAGAACTTTCGTTCGCTTTATGACGAACTGACCAAAGAGGAACAGGACCTGATTGTCGGCCCCCTGGAAAAAGAGTCCCTGGCAGCACTCGGCGACATGTCGACTCTGCCCGTGCCGGTTCTTGGCCTGAACTATCTGCCACGGGAGGTTACAGCTCCTGACGGACTCTACCAGTTCGGGCTGTCAGCAGAAGACGAAGCCAGACAAATTGCCAACCGTCTTGATGCAGAGGGTATCGATCAGATTCTTGTGCTGATCCCAACGGGGAATTGGGGGGACCGACTGGAAACTGCCCTGCTGGACCAGCTGGCAGAGAATGGAGGCATCGCCCTGGATATTGAGCGCTATTTCCGCGAGGACAATCTCCGTGCCGTCACTGCCGACCTGCTTGGCATCACAGTATCCCGCGATCGGGCCATAGACGTAGAACGCACTGCCGGCATTGACGTTGAATTCGAGCCCCGGCGGCGCCAGGATGCCGACGGCATCGTTATGGTGGCGGAGCCAACCGTCGCTCGGCAGTTCAAACCATTATTCGCCTTCTATTTTGGCGGCGATCTGCCCGTTTACTCACCCTCCATGGTCTACGAAGGTAATCCGGACCCATCGAGGGACCGGGACCTGAACGGCGTCACCTTTACCGACACGCCTTGGGTTCTTGAAAAGAAAAACCGCTTTCGCGACATCGTCAAGGAAGCCATGCCTGATGTCCGGGGTCAGCTTGGCCGCCTGTTCGCCATGGGGGCCGATGCCTGGAATCTGAGCAAACGACTGCCATTACTGAGGCAGGTCGATGGCGCCACGATAGACGGCCAGACCGGGGTACTGACCATGACGCCGCAAGGCAGCATTCACCGGGAACAGCTCTGGGCCCGATTCAGCGAAGGAACGCCAGAACAATTGCCATCACTGGAACCTGAAGAAACAGAATCGGACGCCCCCGCTATGGAAAGCGCCTCCAATCCAAATTAACAACCAGGACACCTTATGCCATGGATGGCAGCACAGGAACTCGAAAAGCCACCGGGGACCATGCCGAGGGCGTTGCCGCGCGCTACCTTCAGACGCGAGGCGTCACTATTCTGACACGCAATGTGTTCAGTCGCGGGGGCGAAATTGACCTCATCGGCCGGGACAGTGATGCGCTGGTTTTCTTCGAGGTGCGATACCGCGGAAGCGGTAGCCTGACCGGCGCAGCCGAATCCATCACTCCCACGAAGCAAAAGCGCCTTATCCGCGCCGCTTCGTTTTACCTCCACAGGCATGGGCTGTGGAATGCGAACGCAAGAATTGACGTAATCGCAATCGCACCGGGCGATCGCAAAAAATACCGGATACAATGGATAAAAAACGCCATTCAGGTCTGACTATGACGGATACCGAACAACAGATAAACCAGTGGTTTGCCAACCACATGGAACACACGGCCCACGCCGCCAGCCTGACGGCACCGGCCATTGAGAGCGCCGCAGACGCACTGGTTAACACGCTACTGAATGATGGCAAGATCATTACCTGCGCCAACGGCAATGCCAACGTACTCACACAGTACTTCTGCACTGCGCTGCTCAACCGCTTTGAGCACGACCGACCGGCACTGCCCGCCATCAATCTGGGAGCGGATGCGACAACCTATTCCGCAATCTGTCGCGACAATCGCTTCAATGACACCTTTTCAAGACAGGTTCGCGCTATTGGCAAAGCCAACGATCTGCTCCTGGTTATTGTGGACGACGGCCACAAGGCCAACCTGATCCAGGCCATACAGGCCGCGCACGACAGAGAAATGAATGTGGTAGTACTGAGTGCCAAGGAGAAAACCGACATCACCTCCCTGCTTCACCCGGAGGACCACGAAATCGCCCTGGATAACCTTTCCCCGACGGCTGCAACGCCTATCCTGCTAGTGATTATCAACGCCTTGTGCGGACTGATCGACGAAAAACTGTTCGGCGGATAATCGAGTAGGAGGGGGAGTTACCTCCCCCGTCCTCTCACACCACCGGGCATACGGTTCCGTACCACGGCGGTTCATGGTCGGCTCTGAAGCCGAGTCATCGT
>NZ_LSMM01000058.1:0-37634 GCF_001566815.1 Marinobacter sp. Hex_13 | reverse complement strand
AACGGTTTTATGAACACAGTTCGGGATCGCATGGCCTGGGGTGGCATGCGCATGATGAAAGCAGACGTCGAAGACGTGCATGGCTTTACGGGCCTGATCAATGGCAAAGGGCCGGACCAGAACTGGACCGGACTCTTTGAGCCGGGTGAGCGGATCCGGCTGCGATTCATCAACTCCTCTGCGATGACCTACTTCGACATCCGGATTCCCGGTCTGGATATGACGGTTGTCCAGGCTGACGGCAACAATGTTCAGCCGGTCAGTGTGGACGAGTTCCGGATCGGTGTAGCGGAAACCTACGATGTGATCGTGCGCCCGAAAGATGAGCAGGCTTATACCATTTTTGCTGAATCCATGGGACGGTCAGGCTATGCAAGGGCTACGCTGGCCCCCGAAATGGGTATGGAAGGGTCCGTGCCACCAATGCGTGAACCAGCGCGCCTGACCATGGCTGATATGGGGGGCATGCCTGGCATGGACCATGGCAGCATGGCAGGCATGGATCACGGAAACATGGATATGGGTGACTCGGGTGACATGTCCGGGATGGATCATTCCTCGATGGAGGGGATGGACCACTCCAACATGGACAGCATGGATCATTCCAATATGGAAGGTATGGATCATTCCAGCATGAAAGATATGGATCATTCGGGCATGTCTGGCATGTCCGGCATGTCTGGCATGGACCATGGTTCCATGGCGATGGGGAAAGAAGAAGCAAACGATCCTTTCTACGCCAAGGGCAGTGGCCTCATGCCCAAAGCTGCTAATGGCGGTAAATTCCTGTCTTACGCTGACCTCAAGGCTCAGGATCCTTTGTATGAAGACCGCGAACCGACCCGGGAGATCGAGCTTCGCCTGACCGGCAATATGGAGCGTTACACCTGGAGCATTAATGGCGTCAAGTATGAAGACGCCGATCCGATTCGTCTCAAATACGGTGAGCGGGTCCGCTTCAAATTTGTCAACGAAACCATGATGACTCACCCCATGCACCTGCACGGTATGTGGTCCATCCTTGATGTTGGCGCAGGCCAGTGGAACCCGATCAAGCACACCGTTAGCGTGAACCCGGGCACTACGGTGTACATGGAAACCGAGGTTGATGAGCCAGGCCAGTGGGCGTTCCACTGTCACCTGTCCTACCACGCGGCCGCTGGTATGTTCCGTAAGGTGATTGTTGAAGGTGGGCCAGAGTCGCCGCAGGCCAAAACAGACGTGATTGCTGAAGATGGAGGTGAGGCATGAGCTGTATTCGATCACTTGTCGCGGTCAGTTTCCTTGCCTCTGCTGGTTTCTCAACGGCGGTGACAGCTCAGGAAATGATCTCCGACACCACTGCTCGCAAGCAGCCGCTCAAAACCTGGGGTGTTCAGTTCGAGGAGTTTGAATACCGCTACAGCGACGATAACGAGGAACTGGGCGTCTGGAACGCGGATGCTTTTTATGGCACCGACGAGTTTAAAGTCCGCTTGCTCACAACCGGGGAGTACGAGATCGAGGAGCAGGCCTACGAAACACTGGAAAACCAGTTGGTCGGCCAGATCCCCATCTCCAGGTTTTTCGACGCCAAAGCGGGTGTGCGTTTCGATACGCCCGAAGGGCCGGACCGTACGTATGCCGTTCTCGGTGTCGCCGGGCTGGCACCCCAATGGTTTGAGATCGATGCAAATCTGTATGTGAGCAATGAAGGTGAGACGTCCGCTGAGCTGGATGCGGAGTATGAATTATTACTCACCAATTATTGGATCCTCGGGGCGACACTGGATGCGACGGTCGCATTCAGTGAGGATCGTGAAATTGGCGTTGGTAAAGGGCTGGTTTCCACGGAAACCGGCCTCAGGGTGCGTTATGATCTGGTTGACCGGGCATTCTCGCCATACTTGGGCGTGGTGCATGAGCGTAAGTATGGTGATACGGCGGACTTTGCGCAGGCAGACGGCGGTGGTAGAGAAGACTGGTTTGCCGTGATTGGTGCTCGTATCGTGTTCTGACCGTGGTGTCTTGGGCCAGGGTCTTCCCCTGGCTTTTTTTTCAGGATTTGATGTAGGTCAAATGTTCGAAATGCTCCGTCAGATTTCGGTGGCATGTCAGGTTTTTGAATAAGAGTATCAGGAGAGCGAATGAGCAGGGAGCAGGACCGAACCACTCGCTATCAGGAGGGGAGTCTCACACTCACGGGAACCGTTATGCTGGGTACCGGGGTGATGATTGGTGCCGGTATCTTCGCTTTGACCGGGCAGATGGCACAGATGACGGGCACTCTGTTTCCATTGGCGTTTCTGGCCGCGGCGATAATCGTCAGTTTCAGCGCCTATTCCTACATCAAGATTTCAAATGCATACCCCTCCGCCGGCGGTATCGGTATGTACTTGCACAAAGCATACGGTGATCGGTTGCCGACGGCTTTCAACGCGTTGCTGATGTACTTCTCGATGGTAATTGCCCAGAGCTTCCTGGCCCGAACCTTTGGATCTTACACCATGCAACTGTTCGGTGGCGATGAAAGCGGCCGAATGGTGCCGATTCTTGGCGTAGCCCTCATTATGGCAGCGTTTCTGATCAATCTACTCGGCAACCGGATGATTCAGAGCGTAGCGTCTTTCATAGGCGTGTTAAAGATTGGAGGCATACTGATTTTCGGAATTGTGGGTATCTGGATTACTGATAACCTCGCAGTAGACTTTTCAGGCACGGGCGAAGCCGGAGCAACGGGTAATTTTCTGGGTGCGACGGCGCTGGGAATACTGGCCTTCAAGGGTTTTACCACGATTACCAACAGTGGCTCCGAGGTAATCGACCCCAAACGGAATGTGGGGCGGGCGATCATTATTTCCATCGCGGCCTGCGTAGTGATTTATACCCTGGTGGGTTTTGCGGTTGCCAGCAATCTGTCGCTGGGTGAAATCATTGAAACGCAGAACTATTCGCTTGCGGCCGCAGCGCGTCCGGCGTTGGGCGAGTATGCGGTCTGGTTCACGGTGGCGATTGCTATGACGGCCACCGCCGGTGGCATTCTGGCCAGCATTTTCGCCGTCTCGCGTATGTTGGCCATGCTGACTGAAATGAAGCTGGTTCCTCACCGTCATTTCGGTATGCCTGGCAGTATCCAGAAGCACACGTTGGTTTACACGGTGGTTCTCGGGCTCGTTCTGACGGCGTTTTTTGACCTCTCACGGATTGCCGCTCTGGGCATTGTGTTCTATTTGGTAATGGATATTGCCATTCACTGGGGAGTTCTTTGTCATTTGCGCGACGATGTGAAGGCAAAGGCGTGGGTGCCAGCGATTGCTATCGTCCTGGATTTGCTCGTACTCGTGGGTTTCGTCTGGGTCAAACTGAATAGTGATCCGTTTGTTATTGGCGTGGCGGTAATTACGATGATTGTTATCGTCGCAGCAGAGCATATTTTTCTGAAGAAGTTTCTGCGCTCGGAACATGAAGAATCGCATGTCCGTGATCACCACTAATCGGCGATAACTGGATCGTTGAGCTTTTTGTAACCCTGTGATAGGACTAGACGCCAGCGTTGATGTGACACCAATTGTTGAACGAAAGCGGGAGGGATCAGGATGAAAGCAAATAGCTTTAGACTATTCGTGTTTTTGTTGTTTTTACAAGCGCCATATTTACAGGCTGATGAGATTCTCTCGGGCGAAGATGTTGCCAATGTCGTCGTCGGAAACACGGTGCAAATGGTATTTCGGGATGCCCAAGACAATTTTCGCACTCGAACCTTTCATGAGTACTATGATCCCGATGGGTCGATCTATGGAATGACCAAGTATCGTGAACAACAGGGAAACCTTACCCATTATATTGGAAGATGGGAGGTGAAAGACGGTAAATTTTGCACATCTGTCTACGGTCGCAACTATTCCTGTAACAAGATAAAGCCTTTGTCTGGCAATAATTTCGAATTGGTCAATGAGGGAGGCGAGATCAGGAATGTTAAATTATACGAAGGGAAGCATCACGGACTGGAGTAGGGTACCCGGGAATTATTTTCATCGGGCATCCTGGCAAGAGAGTGAGGGGCTATTTGGTTGCTCGATCCGAGGATTGGATAATGAGTTTTTTGGAACTGTATAGTCTTTTACTTGCCCTGGTGGTCGGCATCGTGGCTACCATCCTGGGCCTTTACGGGTTTGTGCGCGTGATGGGCTCTGCGCGCGGGGAGCCGGGCAAGGATGTGCCGGCAAGCTCCGGTGTGCTGTCGCGGGATCCGGTGTGGGGGCGCTATCACGCGCGTTACTACGGTTACGCATTGTTGTTCCTGGCCTTCGATATGGAAATGGCGTTCATGTACCCATGGGCCGTCGTGTACAAAGAAGTAGGGCTGGTTGCTTTGTATGATATGGGCGTATTTCTTGCCATCCTCTTTCTGGGCCTGCTTTATGGCTGGAGTCAGGGGGCATTGAGGCGTCAATGACTTCTGATCATCCCATTAACACCACAGGTTCGCGTCAGAGGCAGACACGGTTTGCCGCTCTTCAGAAGTGGGTTTCCCGTGCATTTGCGCGTGACCTGAGTTGTCTCATCGTCCCGGGACAGGATGTCGCTCTGGCGCATGGCTTGAATGTGAGTGCCACCGGCATGCGTGTCGGCGCCTCACCCCGTGATGCGAATGTGCTTCTGATCGTCGGCGGGCTTTCAGAAAAAATGGGCGAGGTTGCAGCGGTGCTTTATGCGCAGATGCCCCGCCCGCGCACTATTATCGTGCTCGGTGGAACGACTCCATCGTCTTTACCAGGCGCTGATGTATCGGCCGGTCTTTCCCAAGAGGCACTGGCCGACGCGGTTGGGCGGCTGAAGCGGGCACTGGCGGAAGGTGCCTTCGCTACTTCAGCGGAGGATTTTGATGCCTCCGTCCTGCACGTCAAAATCGAGTACGTCTGCCCTATGCACCCGGAAGTTGTCGAAGACGAGCCGGGCAGTTGCCCCAAATGTGGCATGGATCTGGTAGCACGCGAAGCGGGTGAGTCGGCGCCCGATCATGATCATGAACACCATCATGACGAACATCAGCATGATCACGAACACCAGCATCATGGTCACGAGCACGAGCACGAGCACGAGCACGAGCATTGCCATGATCATGAGGATCAGAGTCATCATGATCACAAACACCATTCAGAACATGAACATTCCGGGCATGATCACAGTGGGCATGAGCATGGAGGGCACGATCACGGTGGCCACGATCATGGCGCCTCGGGATTCATGTCGATGATTGAAGTCACCAAGGATCTGCCACGCAGCGCCGATGGCCTGCAGATGGACTGGCTTGAGGTGCCGTTCGGTCCGGTCTTCCCCGGCTTGCCCGGCGGACTGAAGTTGACGCTGACCCTTGATGGTGACGGCGTAACGGAGGGGCAGGCGACCTCCCTGGTGGGGGTGACCAGCGAAGGTGAGAATATTGAAGAAAGTGAAGAGATGGATGCCGAGACCTTCATTGGGTATCTGTCAGCCGCAATTCCACTGGCACCGGTGAGCTACCGTCTTTTAGTCTGTCTGGCAATAGAGCAAGCGGCAGGGCTGGAGGACGATTCGGCAAACGCCGGTGCTCGCACCGGCGCCCTTGAGCGTGAGCGCATCGCCAGTCACCTTGGCTGGCTGGCTCAGTTAGGGCGCCAGCTCGGCTTTGCCTGGCTGACGCAACGGGCAGCAACTCTGCAACTGCAAGTCAGAGAGGCTAACAGGGACAGTCTTGCTGCACTGGAGCCAGCGCTGCACAAATTAACTATCCGCCTCGGGCGAACGCCTTTGCTCAAATCTCGGCTTAAGGGTGTCGGCCTACTGCCAACGGACTCTTTTGGTCTGCGCGGGCCCGTAGCGCGTGCTGCGGATGAAGGCGGTGATGCCTGGGCGCGCCTGTGGCAACGCCTGGCCGAAATTTCGGCCAGCCTTGACCTTATAAAGTCGGGCGGGGAACCGGAGCTGCCGGTTCTGCGCGACGTTGGCGATGTGTCAGGAACCGGTGAGGCCACCGTTGACACTCCGCGCGGCGAGGCCCGGTTAAGTCTGAAACTGGAGCGCGGCCATGTGAAGTCATACGAGCTGGACACCGCCTGTAGTCAGCATATCGGCCTGGTCCCTAAGCTTGTCGAGGGCCAGGAACTGGGCGATGCGCTGCTGGCAGTCGGGTCACTGGATCTTTCGCCCTGGGAGGTGACTTCGTGACCGTCGCTATTGTTTTGCTCGCGCTGCTTGGCAGCGCCTGGCTGCTGGCTGTGATTGAGGGCTGGATGGCGACTGGGCGTCTGAGTCCGGCCGCGCCTCTGTTTCGCGGCCTGGCTCACCTCGGTCGTGAGTCCATAGTACCGCGCTCACCAGACCGGGTCTTCTTCGAGGCCGCGCCCGTGCTTCTTTTGGTTGTCGCCGTGCTCGGTATGGCAGTCCTGCCGCTGGCGCCGGACCTGATCATTGCGGACCTTGGCACTGGCGCACTGTTTGTGAACGCGGCCCTGGCCTACGTGCTCGTCGCGGTGATCATGGCGGGTTGGGGGCCGGATGGAGCCTACGGGATGATCGGTGGCTGGCGCTTTCTGGGCCAGCTTATTGCCTATTCCATGCTGATTGTCATGCCGATCACGGCCGTGGCCATGCGTGCCGAATCCCTGGTAAACACTGCGATCGTTGGCTCCCAAGCGGGTCTATGGAACATCGTCTACCAGCCCCTGGGCTTCGTGCTGTTTTATATTGCGGCCATGGCACTGGCATTCCGCGCCCCTTTCGACCTGCCTTCTGCAGAGGGGGAGCTTGGCGGCGGTGTCGACGCTGAGTATACCGGGGTACGCCTGGCGGTGCTTCGCCTTGCCCGGCTGACGCTGGTGGTTACGCTGGCCTCCGCGACCACGGTGTTCTATCTCGGCGGCTGGCATGGGCCGCTGCTGCCGCCCTGGGCCTGGAGCCTGATCAAGACCCTGGCCGTGGCCGTGTCGATGCTGCTCGTCGGCCACTATCTGCCACGCATCCGCGAGGCGGATCTGATGCGGTGGTGCTGGGTCCTGGGTATTCCCCTCGCACTGCTCAATATCATTATTGTCGGCTTACTGATTCTGGTGGTTCCCTGATGTATGCACAGGCTTTTTTCGTTGCCGTTTTCGGGCTGGCTGCCATTGGCTTCGGCGTGGTGGTGTTTCGCACCTCGTCCATGATGCGTTCCGCACTGGCACTGCTGTTTTCGATGACCGCCGTCGGCTGCCTGTTCCTGGCGATGCAAACCGAATTCCTGGGCGTGCTGCAGATCATGATGATGGCCACCGAGATGAGCATCATGGCCATCTTCATGGTGATGTTCATGATGGATCCCGGCGGGCTTGGCGGTATGGATATGAGCCACCAGAAGCGCTTCTCGATAGGTGCCGGGGTGAGTGCCGCCGTTGTCGCCATCGCCGTTGCGCTGCTGTCCGACTGGGGCCCCGCAGCGGAGCAGGTGGTGGACGCGGAAGCGCAGACACGGGCGCTGGGCATGGAACTGCTCGGGCGCTCGATGATGATCTTTGAGACCGCCGGTATCACCATCCTGACCGCAATGATTGCCGCCACGGCAGTGGCAATACCGGTGCAGAACCTGTCAAGTAAAGACGACAAGGAGGCATCGGAATGACCATGATTCTGATATTGGCGCTTGTGACCGGCGCCATCCTGTTTGGTATCGGAGTCTACGGTGCACTGTCACAGACCAATCTGGTGATGATCATGATGGGCGTGGAGCTGATGCTGGCAGGCGCCATGGTGAATCTGGTGGCTTTCTGGCGCTTTCTGCATCCGGAAGCCTATTCCGGCCAGATGTTTGTGCTGGTGGTGATGACGGTTATGGCACTGGAGATGGCGGTCGGCTTTGGCGTTGCTATTGCGCGCTTCCGGGCCAAGGGCTCAGTCGAGATGGAAGAAGCGGAGGACCTGAAAGGATGAGTGCAGTGCTTCTGCCGATATTGCCACCGCTGATAGCCGCCCTGGCGGTGTTGATACTGCGCCGTGGCAGCGCTGCGCTGGCCCTGGCTGGCGCGACGCTCAGCCTGGCAGGCGGTGTCCGGCTGCTGGCCGGAGCCCTTGACGGCCAGGCCGAAACCCTGCTTCTACCCGGGCTGCCGGACATGCCCTTGCGCCTGGTTTCGGGTCCGATGACGGCACTGCTGAGTGTGGCAGTGGCCACGGTCGGAACCTTCGTTCTGGTTTATGCCATCGGCTATATGAAGCGGGAGTCCGGCCAGGCGCGCTTTTATGCCGTAATGTCGCTGTTCCTGGCGGCGATGCAGGCGTTGGTGCTGGCTGGCGACTGGGTTCTGTTGTTGGCGGCCTGGGAACTCATCGGCCTCTGCAGTTACCTGCTGATCGGCTTCTGGTTCCAGCGGCCGGAAGCCGCAAACGCAGCCAGCCGTGCTTTTCTCTATACCCGCAGCGCCGATCTCGGGCTTTATGTGGCGATATTCATACTCATCGGGTCGTCAGGTACCAGTGAGATCGCCGCCTCTCTGGAAGTTGGCGGTAGTGCCTCGACCGCCGCCGGCCTGCTGTTATTGCTGGCGGCCATGGGTAAGTCGGCCCAGGTTCCCCTGCAGGACTGGCTGATGCGCGCCATGGCCGGCCCGACACCGGTCTCGGCGCTGCTGCACTCGGCCACGCTGGTGGCGGCGGGCGCCATTCTGCTGATCCGGTCTGCGACGCTGCTGAGTCCTGAAGCGCTTTTCGCTATAGGGCTTGTGGGTGGTATCACCACGGTGGCGGCCGGGGTGATTGCGCTTGCCGAACGTGATCTCAAACGCCTGCTGGCGGCTTCCACGGCCAGTCAGTACGGCCTGATGCTGATTGCAGTGGGCGCCGGGGTTCCGACAGCCGCGCTGTTGCACCTTCTCGCCCATGCTGCCATTAAAAGCACCCTGTTTCTTGCTGCCGGTGACTTTCAACATGCCCGCGAGGGTACCGCTTTTGATCAGTTGAAAGGCGTTGGCCGCGCCAGGCCCTGGGCCTTTGCCGGCTTTGCGCTGGCAGCGCTGGCACTGGCGGGCATTCCACCGCTGAGCGGGTTCTTTTCCAAGGATGCGGTAATTGCTGCCGCGCTGTCGGGGCAAGGCGCCGCCTGGCTCGGCCCCCTGGCTCTGGCGGGCACTCTGCTTACCGGCGCCTATATGGGCCGGGCTTTACGGGTGCTCTGGCAGGGCTCGGGCGACAGCCGGCCGGTAGAAGGTACTGGCTGGATGCGCGCTGGCATCTGGGGTCTGGCGATCCCCGCCGCTGGCCTGGGTCTGGCCTTTGGTCCCCTGGAAACAATACTTGATCTGCCCGCTCCGGAAACCGCAGGTACCGTCGCCATAGTGCTGGGGCTCGTCGCCGCATTGGTCGGGCTGGCCTTGGGCTGGCTGGTGCCGGTCCAGCGCCTGCTTGGACCTGCCCATCAATGGGCAGAATCGGGTTTGGAGGTCGCGGGCGGGCTTACCGCCTGGATAGGCCGGCCCGCAATGGCTGTTGCCCGGGGCTGTGACCGTCTGGAGGATCATCTGTACGCGGCCGCGCTTGCCATTGGTCATACAGCTCTCAGCATTGCCCGTGGGGGCGAGCGACTGGAACAACGTTTGTATCTGGCCGTACTTGGCGTCGGCCGCGCCAATCTGGCGGTGGGTCGCTGGGTTCGCAGCGGGGATGAGCGTGGTATCGACGGCCTGATCTTTGCCCTCGTGGCCGGTGTGCGGGACCTCGGCGCGCGGGCGAGAACCCTGCAAAGCGGCCTGATCCATCACAGCCTGGCGATCAGCGCCGTAGCCACCGCTGTGCTCCTGGCCATCCTGTTTTCAGCTTCACTGAGTGTCTAAAGGAACCCTGTACTCATGTTACCACTTGTATCCCTGACCCTGTTTTTGCCACTCGTCGGCGCTGTGCTGATTCTGTGTTTGCCGAAGCCGACGGCGCGGACGGTGCACAGCATAGCGATCGTCAGTGCCGCCCTGACCCTGGTCGGCGCTCTGGCCATGTGGCTTCAGGGCGTGAGTGGTGACGGCTTTTCCCAGGTCGAAGAGCTGGTATGGATGCCGGCCATTGGCGCCGCCTACCGGGTCGGGGTTGATGGCATCAGCCTGCCGCTGGTGCTGCTGAGTGCCGTGCTTTTCCTGGTTTCTCTGATCTATGCGTCGTCGCTTCGCGACCGTCCGCGTGCCTACGTAGCTCTGATCCTGCTTCTGGAAACCGCGGCAATCGGTACCTTTACCGCCCTGGACGGCATTCTGTTCTACGTCTTCTTCGAAGTTTCCCTGGTGTCGATGTATTTCATGATTGCCGGATGGGGACATGAAGACCGGCAGCGGGCCGCCCTGATGTTCTTTATCTACACCCTGCTGGGCAGCCTGCCACTGTTGCTCGCAATTCTGGGGCTTTACCTCGGCAGTCCCGACCCCACCTTCGATATGCGGGCGTGGATTGCCAATCCTCCTCTGGAGGGGGCGGCGGCCATGTGGGCGTTGATCGCCATGCTGATTACCTTCGCGGTCAAGATTCCTGCGATACCGTTGCATACCTGGTTGCCTGCGGCCCACGTTCAGGCACCGACCGTTGGTAGCGTCATCCTGGCGGGTATCATGCTGAAGTTCGGCACATACGGGCTGGTGCGGTTCGCCCTGCAAATGACCCCTGACGCCCTCCGCGATGCCGGCATCGTTGTTTTGTTTTTCGGTGTCGTCAGCGCAATCTACGGTGCCTTTGCCGCCCTGGCACAAACTGATCTCAAGCGCCTGGTGGCCTATACCTCAATCAACCACATGGGCTACGTCATTGTCGGCGTCGCCGTTGCCGCACTGACTCTGGACCCGTCGGTGCGTGCCGTCGCGCTGGATGGAGCCGTGCTGCAGATGTTCAGCCACGGCCTGGTCACGGGGGCCCTGTTCCTGCTGGTAGGCATGATTCAGGAGCGCGCCCATACCCGGGAAATGAACGAGTTTGGCGGCCTGCTCAAAACGGTTCCACTGCTTGGCTGGTTCTTTGTGCTGGCGGCTTTTGCGTCTCTGGGGCTTCCAGGCCTCGCGCACTTCCCGGCGGAGTTCCAGATATTCCTCGCGACTCTGGGCACCACTCCTGTCGCGGTTGTGGTGATTCTGGGGATTGCCATTATCGCCGGGACCTTTCTCAAGGCCCTGCGCGAAATCTTTCTGGGTGAACCCCGGGATCGCTGGAATAGAATGCCGGACTTGAGCCCAAGGGAAATTCTCGCGGTTGCGCCCTTGCTGGCGCTGACCGTCGCTACCGGCGTGGCGCCGTCCTGGGTGTTGGACGTCATTCACCGGACTACTTCGGCACTGGTGCTGTAATGGGTCGAGATCTCGCATTAATCATTCCAGAAATTGCCGTTCTGCTGACGGCTGTTGGTGCCCTGATTGCGGAAATGCTGCGACAGCCCCGGATTTCGCTGATCATTGCCGTCATCGGCCTGGTCGTTGGCACCGGGCTGACCCTGCGCCTGCTCGGCACAGACACAACGGTATTTGGCGGCAGTTTCCGCATCGATACGTTAAGCATCTGGGCCAAGCTTATCCTGCTACCAGCTACGGTGCTCTCGATGCTGTTGGCGCGGGTGGATGTCCGGGGCAGCGCCCGCGAGGGTACGGTCTACAGCCTGCTGATCTTTTCCACTCTGGGCGCTCTGGTACTGGCGGGGGCAGGGGACTCCATGTTTCTGGTGCTGGGTACGTTGCTGACCGGCCTGGCCACCTTTGCCCTGGTTGCCTATCCGGATACTGATCCGGCGACCGAAGCGGCCATGAAATTCTTTGTGTTCGCTTCAGTCACCACTGCCATCATGATTTTCGGCCTGAGCTACTGGTTCGGTGCCTCCGGCTCTACGCTGATCGCCGATCTGCCGGCCATGGATACCATGCCGCTGGCCGTGATTCTCGGGTTCGTGACTGTGGTTGTGGGTCTGGGCTACAAGGCATCACTGGTTCCGTTCCACTTCTGGGCACCCGACGCCTACGAGGGCGCGCCACTGTCCATTGCCGCCTACCTATCCGTCGTGCCCAAGATTGGCGCCCTGTTTGCGCTCACTCAGGTGGTTCGTCACCTGCCACCGGAAACCGGCTGGGCTGCGGTCATGGCGGGGCTGGCCGTGCTGAGCATGACCTATGGCTATCTTGCGGCACTGGTGCAGGATAACGTCATCCGGCTGCTGGCCTATTCGTCGATTGCCCAGTCCGGCTATTTCCTGCTGGGCATCCTCGCGGTGGGCTCCAGTGAGCTGGCCTTACCATCGATCATTCTGTTCGCCGTCGCCTATGCGGCTATGAACCTGGGCGCTTTCGCGGTTGCCGCCATAGCCGGGCGCACTCTGAACGATTTTAGCGGGCTGGGCCGGTCGCGGCCTTTGATTGCCATCGCAATGGTAGTCTTCCTGCTGTCATTGGTGGGCATTCCGCCACTGGCAGGTTTCGTCGGCAAGTTCCTTCTGTTTGCGGCAGCCATTGACGTCCAGTTCACATGGCTGGCGGTGGTGGCGATCATCAATAGTGCACTGTCGCTGGCAGTGTATCTGCGCATTGTTGTGCCGATGTACAGGGGAGGGGATTCTGCATCCGTTGAGCTTGATGCATGGCTGGGATTCGTGGTGTTTGCGACGGTTGCAGCCACATTCATCATCGGACTGGGTGCCCAGTTTATGATTGTTCGCGACATCGTATGATGTGCCTAGTGTTGTGTTCGGCATCCATGCGAGAAAGCCGCCGAATGCTGACGTGGTCAAAAAATCGCCATCTTACCCCAGCAGGCAAATTATGCTGTGCTACCTCAGACCCGGCGAGCCAACCACCAACCGACGACCATCGACAGCAATAACGCCACGAGAGGCCAGGTTATACCGCTTATTGACGCAAAGGCTGGGCCCGGACAATAACCTGATAGACCCCAGCCTATCCCAAACACAGCGGCACCAATCAATAAACGGGTATCAATATCACGACGTGCGGGCACGATAAACGTTTCTGCGAAAAGAGGGCCCTGACGACGGAACACCAATCGGTAGCCGATAAACGTTGTTATCACCGCTCCGCCCATAACAAATATGAGCGTTGGGTCCCAGTTACCAAAGACGTCGAGAAACCCCTGAACACGATGGGGGTCAGTCATACCGCCGATAGCCAGACCCAGGCCAAACAACAAACCAGCCAGGTAACCAAAAATCAGTTTCATAAAGAGTGTCCTGTCATGAGTCTGACGACGTAGACGGTTACAACACCCGTCAGGAGGAAAACCAGCGTTGCCAGCATGGATCTGGGGGATAGCCTGGCGATACCACAAACACCATGCCCACTGGTGCAACCGTTGCCGATACCAGACCCCAAGCCCACCAGCAAACCAGCCACGACCATCAGCGGCACGCCACCGATGGGCGCGCCGACCACGGCTTCCGGATTGCCCGCCACATTTCCAAGCGAGCCGTTCAGGACAACCAACAACAGAGGCCCGCTGATAAGGCCCAGCACAAATGCCAGTCGCCAGGCAGACTCCGCAGTAAACCGATCAAAGATCAGACCAGATACCATCCCACTGATGCCTGCAATACGTCCCAATGTGACCATAAGCATCACTGCGGACAAGCCTATTAAAAGACCTCCGAAGGCACCTTGAATAAAAGAGCTCCAGTCCATTTCTATACCTCTTCAAATGCCACAATTTGCCCAGCGGACAGTGTGTCGTCTCCACGTAACGGAGGCATACCACGAGATTGTTGCAACCTATAATCTCAGTTATTTAATATAGCTGTTAACGCTATCGTTATAACATAAAACCTGATACGTTGAAATCTGATCAATTCTCTTTGCGACGAGGGTGACGCCATGCAACATCCGCTAGTCACGCATTTCTTTGACGAGCCTACAAACACATTCAGCTACATCGTTCAGGATCCTGATAGCTCGGTCTGCGCGATCATCGATTCTGTGCTGGATTTCGACTATGCCGCGGGCCGGACCGATGTCCGTTCCGCTGACAAGATTATTGAGTACGTTCAAAGCAATGACCTGAGTGTGGAATGGGTTTTGGAAACCCACGTGCACGCTGACCACCTCTCTGCTGCACCCTACCTCCATGAGCGTCTCGGCGGAAAAACAGGCATTGGTGAAAAGATCGCTGTCGTTCAGGAGGTGTTTGGCAAAGCTTTCAATGCCGGAACAGATTTCGCTCGGGATGGCAGCCAGTTCGACCGTCTGTTCAAGGAGGGCGACACGTTCATGATCGGAAATCTTGAGGCGAGCGTTCTTCACACGCCGGGACATACTCCGGCTTGCCTGACGTACGTCATCGGAGATGCAGCCTTCGTCGGCGACACACTCTTTGCGCCGGATGCCGGGACCGCCCGTTGCGATTTTCCAGGGGGCGACGCCCATACCCTTTACCACTCCATTCAGAAAGTCCTGGCGCTTCCCGGAGAAACCCGCGTTTTCCTTTGCCATGACTACAAAGCGGCGGGGCGCGATGAGTTTATTCATGAGACGACCATCGCCGAACAGCGTTCCAGCAACATCCATGTGGGTAAAGGTATCAGTGAAGACCAGTTTGTTGCTTTTCGCTCAGAGCGTGACGCCAAGCTCGGAATGCCCCGACTGATACTACCGGCCGTTCAGGTCAACATGAGGGCGGGGCAACTGCCCCCCTCCGAGGATAACGGGCAGGTGTACCTGAAAATTCCGATCAACCGGTTTTAAACAAAGGTCTGGAAGGGCGCAAATGGTTGGAGAGACCACTAGAGCGAAAACTCTGACGGCCGTGGAAGGTTGACGGTGAAGCGAATTGCGGCATATTTGCCAATTGTTGACTGGCTGAAAGGTTATCGTGGAGATACATTGCTAAGCGATGGCCTTGCGGCGGTTATCGTCACACTCATGCTTGTTCCTCAGGCCCTGGCCTACGCCCTGTTGGCAGGGCTTCCGCCCGAAGTTGGGTTGTATGCAAGTATGATCCCGCTGGTGGTCTACGCTTTATTCGGCACCAGTGCGACGCTGGCTGTTGGTCCTGTCGCAGTGGCGTCACTGATGACAGCCTCTGCGTTAGGAGGCGTTGCTGTTACAGGATCGCCCGAATACGTTGGTGCCGCTCTTATACTGGCTACGCTGTCCGGGCTGATTCTGTTCGCCATGGGCGTCTTGCGACTTGGTTTTATCGCAAATTTTCTGAGTCACCCCGTGATCTCCGGGTTTGTCACTGCGTCCGGAATTCTTATTGCGGGTAGTCAGCTTGGCCATATTCTCGGTATACAGGGGGGTGGTCACAATCTGATCGAAATGGGGGCAAACCTGATCAGCGAGTTTGGCTCCTCCAATCTGATCACGTTTGCTATTGGAGCCGGCACTCTCCTGTACCTGTTTCTGTGTCGCCAATATCTGAAAAATGCACTCATCGGGCTCGGTCTGGCGCCCCGAGGAGCAGATATCCTTGCGAAGGCCGCCCCCGTGTCAGCGGTTATTGTAACAACAGCGGCGGCCTGGCATTTTCATTTGGGGGGTGCAGGAGTCAATCTGGTGGGGCAAGTTCCGAGCGGACTTCCGGAGATCCGTTTACCTTCAATGGACCCCAGCATATGGGCAACTCTGGCCCCCGCAGCCGTTCTGATCAGCCTGGTTGGATTTGTAGAATCAGTGTCCGTTGCCCAGACCCTTGCAGCTAAAAGGCGCCAGAGGATTGACCCCAATTCTGAATTAATAGCGATGGGGTTGGCGAACATAGGTTCAGGCGTAAGCGGGGGCTCTCCGGTCTCAGGTGGTTTTTCGCGCTCTGTTGTGAATTTTGAAGCCGGAGCCCGGACGCCACTTGCGGGTATGTTTACCGCAGTCGGGATTGCACTTGCCACGCTCTCACTCACCGGCATACTCGCCTTTCTTCCAAAGGCGACACTGGCCGCCACAATCATGATCGCAGTGAGCACTCTGATTGACGTAAAAGCCATTGGCCGCACCTTTCATTACTCAAAAGCGGACTTCGCCGCGATGCTGGCAACCATTGTGCTTACGCTGATTCAGGGCGTCGAAGCCGGAATCCTGGTCGGTGTGGGTCTATCGATAGGGATTTATCTGTATCGCACCAGTCGTCCGCACAGTGCAATTGTTGGCCGGGTGCCGGGTACCGAGCATTTCAGAAACGTAGAGCGCCACACGGTTGAAACGGATGAGAAATCCGTTGTCCTGCGAGTTGATGAAAGTCTTTATTTCGCCAACGCACGCTATCTGGAAGAGACCGTCATGGCGCTGACTTCTCAACAACCGAAGATGAAGAATCTGGTTCTGGCTTGTCAGGCGGTAAATGCCATTGACGCTTCAGCACTTGAGAGCCTGGAGGCAATAAATGGCCGGCTCAAGGCTATGGATATACGCCTGCACATGTGTGAGGTGAAAGGCCCTGTGATGGACGGTCTGCGGCGGACTCATTTCTGTGAGGAACTCACGGGGCAGGTTTTCCTGAGCACGTATGACGCCTGGAAAACACTCTGTCTATCCTGAAGCAAGTTCAAAATGGTGCAGAACGAAGGAGCCTCTTGTTAACGCATGGAGGCCAGTTTTCCTGCTATTGGCTCTCTGTCGCCTGGTACGTTCTTTGTTCATCGGTCCAGAGCGTTTTCAGGTATTCAATGACTGACTGAATTTCCTGTTCAGTGAGAGCGTCTTCGAACGCTGGCATGGTCAGCCGATCGGTTTTGTTGAAGGGGTGCCGCCAGCCCTTCGCGATCATCTTGAACAGCATGGCGTCGCTGTGGCGCCAGGTATGGCCGGTTTCATCGTGAGGCGGTGGCGGCATTTCACCTTTCTCATCCGGTTTGTTCCAGTTGGCAGCACCCTCAGCCTGCTGCCCATGGCAGGCGGCGCAGTATTGTTGATAAATTTGTTGACCCTGCGCCACATTCGCGGGCGCAGGGTCGGTACTCGCCGGTTGGCCGGAAGCAATCGCAACGGTCGGCACAACGAACAGAATCAGCAAGCCGATCCACTTATTCATACACCGGCGTCCATTCGCCGTCGTCGCCAAGGGCAAGCAGGTTGCCGCCCTCAACGGCTGTTACGAAACCATGAGCTGGTGAGAAAGTCAGCGCCGTCACGGTTCCGGGTGTCTTGACGCTTGCCCAGGTTTCGCCGCCATCAGTACTGTGATGGAGTTGTCCCTCGACGACTGCATAGACGTTTTCCGGAGCGGCGGGATCATAGCTGATGGCAGACACGGTACCTCGCAGATCTCCCGCATCGCCCCAGAAGCAGAAACAGTCCATGGAGCGGGCAACGCCGCGCGTCGTGCCGGCGAAAAGCCAGCCACTCTCCATGCTGCCGGGCATGTCCGAGTGCAGGAATGCCTGCACCGGCTCTTGCGGACCCGCATCGACTTTGGCCCATTCGGCGCCGCCGTCCCTGGACCGGAACATACCCTTCTCGCCAAGGTAGGCGTAAACAGTTTCCGGCTGGGTGGCGTGAGCCGCAATGGCAGTAACTTCGAGATCTGGCAATGTGTTGTTGAGGGATTGCCAGCTTTCATTGCCGCTGTTGTAACGCCATACGCCCAGGCCCGGACCGGCGAGGTAGGTGGTGCCGTCCGCTCCCTTTGCCAGAGACGTGGGCTGAGCACCCGAATCAGATGGCGGCAGGGGAATCTCGGTGGCAGTGTGGCCATCAATGGCGAACAGGCCGCTATCCCGCAGTACGAGAAGAGCACCTGATGAGCTACTCGTCAATGCCTTCACTGGCTGGCCATCAAGCTCAGGCTGGGCTTGAGCCAGTGCCGGTATGACAGCCGCCAGAGCGACCAGGACAAAACACGAGAGCGCGGACTTCAGGCGATAAATGAACGCATTCATGGCGCTGACCTCAGTAATCCGTATATTCGCGGAACACACTCTGCTGTCCGTTGGCACTGAAGGCTATGACCTTGTAGTCCTGCTTGCGGCCAGTTTCCATGCCGGGACTGCCCTGGACCATCCCGGGCACAGAAAGTCCTACGGTATTGAACTGTGGTTTTTCAAGGTAGGCGACAATATCATCCGCCGGTACATGCCCTTCGATCACCACATCACCGATCAACGCGGTGTGGCAGGACGCCATTTCACGGGGCACCCCATACTTTTGTTTGACCTCACTAAGGTTGTCGGTTTCAACAATGTTGGTGTCAAAGCCATTGGTCGCAAGATGCTCAGCCCAGGACTGACAGCAACTGCAATTGGGGCTCTTGTAGATGGTGATGTCTGTGCCAGCCTCTGCAGTGGACGCGACTGCGGCTGACGGCTCGGCAGACTCATTGGCCTGCATTGCCAGCGTGGTTGCGCCGGCAACGAGAACGATGGCGGCGACACCCGTATACAGGGCGGATTTTTTCATCTTCATGGTAAATCCTCGGTTTGATTCGGTAGCAGGCAGCGCAAGGCCCGGGGTCGCCTTGGCTGCCCCGGGCAATGGGTGTTGGTTGGCTTAAGCGTCCTTATCCTTCTCGCCACGGTCCATGTGATCGCCGCCATGGCTCTGCATCATCTTCATACAGGCCTTTTTCATGTTTTTCATGGCTTTGCGTTCTTCTTCAGACATGTTGGACATCATGCCTTCCATGCCTTCCATGCCTTCCATGCCCTTCATTCCCTTCATGCCATCCATTCCCTTCATATCTTTCGAGGACATCATTCCGCTGTCGCCGGAATCAGAGTTCATTATGCTGTCAACTTTACCTTCGGCGTGGGCGAAAACAGAGAAGAACGCGACACTGCCGGCGAAAATGGCGGCTGTAATCGAAAGCTTGATATTTGAATTGCGCATTTGATTTGCTCCAGTTAAAGACTCGTGACGAATAGGTGTGAACACGAGGCTTACTTGTAAGAATTAACATTAATGACATTGCCGCAATGGGCAAAAATTCGGGTTAAGACTCAGGAGCGGGGTTCTGGAGGGGGGGTGATAAAGGCCAGGTAAGGGGATTGGTAGCTGCCCTCACGGGCACTGAATACCGGCTGGGAGCCGGTATCGATCAGGCCGCTAAGGCCTGTTGGCAAAAGACCGATACTGACGCCACAGCTGTTCAGCCCGCTGGCGGCCGCACAGGCCATATCTGAACCTGTGAAACAACTGGCCACGTCATCAGAAGCAGATCCGTTGGTTCCGGTCACATCGGCCATCATGGAACCGCAGTTCATCATGGACGCATCCATCTGACCGTCGGCCATTTCAAAGACGGCCAACGCCGGAGTGCTTACCACCATTATGAGTGATAGCAACAACGAGAAAATTTGGCGTTTGGTTCTGGTCATCTTGATATCGGGCACCAACCTGTCGATCTTCACCGCTGTGACAAAACCTTCGTCACCTAGTTCACCAGATGCTAGCAGTTTTTTATTTCGATGCCATCACTTTCTGGAAAATCAGAGCCGCGTGGCAGGTCCGATCTGGTTTCTTTATAAAATGCTTGACCTTAAACCTTGCTTCAAGGTTATTTTCTTGACGTCGCTGGTTGCAAGGCTGTTCTCCGCTCCAACGGTGAACGTGAGAAACTGAGAACGATTTTTGGAAAGGTGAATATATAATGAGTTGCTGTAACAAATCGAACTGTGACGAAAAGGGCAAGACGAACCCGGATACCGGCTCACGAGGGCTCATGGGATTGCTGACGGGGCCACGCCGTTGGTGGTTGTTTGGTGCTATTGGGGTCTCCGCCGGACTGATTTTTGGCTGGGATACGCTTGTGCTGCTCGGGGTCGCGCCTATATTGATCTTCCTCCTGCCATGTCTGATCATGTGTGGCCTGGGGTTGTGCATGAACAAATCCAAGGACAAGAAAGGCTCGGTGACCGCAGTTGAACAGGCGGGCGAGGCTGGTGATGCCCAGTCGGTGGCTCCTCAGCCCAGGGTCTCGGATGCTTCACGCTCGACGAAAGCATTCTGACAATGAGTGTGCGCTAAGAGGGATGTCGTGGCGTTTAGCCTTGCACCTGAAAATAGCGCATCATTCCTGCATCTTCATGTTCCATGTTATGACAGTGGTAGATGTAAAGGCCGTCAAAGCGCTCGAATTTCATCGCCACCTGAACCGTTTCACGGGGCATGACCAGAACCGTGTCGTGCCAGCCACTGTCTACAAGGCCCTGCTGTAGACTGTCCGAGTTGCCGCCTCGTCGCCCTACAACGTTGAACTGCAAGCCATGAATATGCATCGGGTGAGGCATCGGTGTGCTGTTGTGGAATTCCCAGATTTCCGTGTCACCAAGGCGGACTTTTTCGTCATCCGCGACATTCGTTCCGTCAAACCGCCGGCCATTTATGGCAAATCCCCGCATCATCACCGGGCTTAACTCGAACGACCGGATTCGCGTATTGCGGTTTACCGGTATTTTTTGCCGCTGCACACCTAGCTGTGCCGGTAAAGGTTCGCTGGCCTCTACTGACTTGGACACCTCCAGCCTGGCCAGGGGAAATCGGCTGCCGAGGGGCAGGGCGTTGCTGCCCATCATTCCCATTCCGCCCATCATGCCTGCCTGGAAACGGTCACTGATAAGCTCCAGCGTATCACCCGGCTGGGACTCGGAAAGGTCGACCCAGATATCAAGCCGCTGAGCCGGAGCCAGCACGGCGTAAGGCCTGTCTTCCGGTTCCTGAAGAAGGCCGCCGTCTGCACCGATAACGGTGACAGGTCGCCCGTCGCTCCAGGCCAGTTTGTAGATGCGAGCGTTAGAGCCATTGAGAACCCGAATTCTGTATGGGCGGGTGGCAACCTTACGGGTGGTTGGAGGCGCCCCGTTAGCCAGCACTCTGTCCCCCAGAAAACCGTGCATACGATCCATCATGGACCCCCTGCCACCGCCCATGTAAACCAGTTCATTGTTACCAGCAAAGGTGCGGTCCTGAAGCACCAGTAACAGCTCGTTATCGCCCGACGGCAATTTGAGGCCCGCTTCCTCTTCATCTTCAACGATCAGGAGCCCGGCCAGGCCCGCGTAACTCTGAAATCCCACGCGACCGCCCTGCTTGCCATGGGCATGGGAGTGGTACCAGAACAGTCCGGCCCGGTCCAGTACCTCAAAGCCTACAGTCATTGTCTCGCCTGGGCGGATCGGAAGTCTTGGTTGTCCGTCTACGTCGGAAGGCACATGAAGCCCGTGCCAGTGGACGGTGGTGTCCTCTGGCAGCTCATTGTGAATATGGATTTTGACGGTCTGGCCGTGGCGCAGCCGGATCGTTGGGCCGAGGTAACTGTCCGGGTTTTCGGTGACTGTGTTTTGCGGGCCTTTCAGCAATTCCGCCCTATAGCGCCACACTTCACTGGGGGCGCCCGGAAGAATGGGCACCGAATCGGGCATGGCGTGAAGATTCAGTTCAACATCGTATTCATCGGAATCAAGGCCGAGCGTTTCCGATTCAACCGCTTTTACCCCTCCATCACACCCGGTAAGCAGAAGTCCCGGCGACAACGTGAGAAGGACGCCGGTGCCCGCCGCAGCCCGAAGGACCGTGCGCCTATGGACACTTTTTTCCCTGCTCATCACTTGTTCCTCAGGTATTTGATCAGTGCCAGAATCGCCAGTATCAATAGCACAACCAGAAGAATCATTATCATCATCATGAATAGCCCCATACCGCCCATGCCCTGCATCATGTTGCCACCCATCATGCCTTCTCCCATGCGCCCGGGCCCATCAGCGAATGCGAAAAGGGGCAGGAAAAGTCCTATCATCAGCGTAACCAGCCTTTCAAAAACCTTCATTACAGTGTCTCCGTCTTTTTGCCCCACTTGATTTAAAGCGGGGCCTTGGCCCAGTTTGGTGCATCGCCCCCGATCTGACAATGCATGAAAAATACCTTGACCTTAAAGTTTACTTTAAGGTTATGGTTAGGATAAGTCATTGACCACTCGTTTTGAGGTGCAGGAATGAAAACGTTCAATATCGGCGAACTCTCTGAAAAAAGCGGCGTGGCCAGCCATGCGATTCGCTTTTACGAGCGGGAAAATCTCATGCCCGAGCCCGCCCGAACACATTCGAATTATCGTCGTTACCCCGAGGATGCGATCGCCAGGCTGCAATTCATCATCCACGCCAAGCAATGGGGTTTCACCCTTGATGAGATTCGTGAACTCCTGATGCTTCAGGACGCCAATGGCGACCGTGCCGAGGCCAAGCAAATTGCAAAGAAGCAACTGGAAAAAATCCGGCATCAGATTCAGAGCCTGTCCCGCATTGAGGCCGTCCTGTCGGAAACCCTGGAGGAATGCTCCGGTGAAGGACCCATGGACGGCTGCCCGATTGTCGAAGCTATAGCCCAGCAAGGGTGACGCTGCCAGTTGCCTGCGGATGAACTGATTAAAGGCACGGAGTTAGCTGTGCCGAGGAGCCAAACGGGTATGCAACGAATAGAGATTCGTGTTGATGGAATGTCTTGCGCTTCGTGCGTCGGGCGGATTGAAAAGGCGGTCATGGGTCAGCGCGGCGTTGCGGAAGCCCAGGTGAATCTGGCGACCGGAAAAGCCACCGTGGAATTTGACCAGCCTACCACGCCGGCCATGCTAATCGACTCGATTAAGGAGGCGGGGTACCAGCCACGGCTACAGTCGGCTGAAATTCCGGTCGTCGGCATGAGCTGCGGCTCCTGCGTATCCCGGATTGAGCAGTCATTGAACAAGCAACCCGGCATGGTCAAGGCCAGTGTCAATCTGACTACCCGGAAAGCGTTTGTGGAGTTCCTGTCTGACACCCTGTCAGTGCCGCAAATTCATCAGGCGATCCGCGATGCGGGATATGAGCCTCAGGAGCCGGACGCCAGTAGCGAAACGGAAGAGCAGGACAGGGAGGGCATCGACCTCCGCCGGAAAGTGCTCTTCGCTGCAGCTCTGACTATCCCGGTAGTTCTGATTGCCATGGGCAAGATAATTCCTGCTCTGGAGGCTCTATATGCAAGCCTCCTGCCCCATCGCGGTTGGATGGCCGTGGAATGGCTGCTGACCACGCCCGTAATGTTTTACGCTGGGGCTAGATTTTTCCGCTCCGGTTACGTTGAACTGCGTCATGCCAGCCCCGGCATGAACAGCCTGGTCATGATCGGAACCAGTGCCGCGTATTTCTACTCGGTGGCGGCATTATTCGTTCCGGGTTTCTTTCCTGCAGGCACGGCTCAGAGCTATTTTGAGGCGGCGGCGGTGATCGTGACGCTCATTCTGCTGGGACGCTACTTCGAGCACGTCGCCAAAGGCCGGACGTCGGAGGCAATCAAAAAACTTCTGCAACTGCAGGCGAAGACCGCCCGTGTCATTCGGGACGGGGACGTCGTCGAAGTGCCCATCGAAGCCGTAGTACCTGGTGACCGTATCCAGGTGCGCCCGGGAGAACGGGTTCCTGTTGATGGCGTGGTGGAAGAAGGCCAATCCTACGTGGACGAGTCCATGATCAGCGGCGAGCCCGTTCCCGTGGCCAAACAGAAAGACGCCGAGCTGGTGGGTGGAACCATTAACAAGAACGGTTCCCTGACGTTCCGGGCTACCCGGGTGGGTGCGGACACCGTTCTGGCACAGATCATCAGAATGGTGGAATCGGCTCAGGCTGATAAACCCCCGATTCAGGCGCTGGCCGACAAGATAGCGGGAATTTTCGTTCCCATTGTGATCGTGCTCGCGATTCTGACGTTCATCACCTGGTTCAGCTTCGGGCCTGCCCCGGCACTGTCTTTTGCCTTCGTGACAACGGTCAGTGTGCTGCTGATTGCTTGTCCCTGCGCGATGGGCCTGGCCACGCCAACAGCTATTATGGTCGGAACCGGTAAGGGCGCCGAAATGGGCGTGCTGTTCCGCAAAGGGGCGGCCCTGGAGACACTGTCTCGGATGGACACCATCGTCCTCGATAAAACCGGCACCCTGACTCGGGGCCAGCCTGAGCTGACAGATTTCATCCTGGTGGAAGGCCGCGAGGATGAGGTCCTGGCCTGGGTTGCGGCTGTGGAGACCGAAAGTGAGCATCCGATCGGGGAAGCCATCGTCAAAGGTGCAAGGGATCGCGGGCTCACGTTGCCCGCGACCAGTGAATTCCAGGCGGAGCCGGGCTATGGCATTCAGGCACAGGTGGCCGGACGCCGGGTCAATGTGGGCGCGGACCGTTATATGCGCCGCCTCGGTATCGACCTGGCCAGCGTCGCCGACGATGCGGTTTCACTTGCTGAAAAAGCCAAATCCCCGCTGTATGTTGCCGTCGACGGACGCCTCGCCGCGCTGATTGCCGTGGCCGATCCGCTCAAGGACGGTTCGGTGGAGGCGATTGCTGCGCTCAAGTCATCAGGGCTCAGCGTGGCTATGCTTACCGGTGACAACCGCGCCACCGCCGAGGCGATTGCGCGGCAAGCCGGCATCGAACGGGTGCTTGCGGAGGTATTGCCGGACCAGAAAGCGGCCGAAGTGAAGCGCCTGCAAGAAGAAGGTGCCCGGGTTGCTTTTGTGGGTGACGGTATCAATGACGCACCGGCCCTGGCGCAAGCCGATGTGGGTATCGCCATCGGCACCGGTACCGACATTGCCATCGAGGCCGGCGACGTGGTTCTGATGCGCGGCGACCTCCGGGGCATCGTGGATGCAGCAGCGCTCTCCCGGCGCACCCGCAAAACGATCCTCGGCAATTTTGTCTGGGCCTACGGATACAATCTGGCACTGATCCCCGTAGCCGCAGGTGTTCTGTTCCCGTTTACCGGTTACCTGCTCAACCCCATGCTGGCTGCGGGTGCTATGAGCCTTTCCAGTGTATTTGTGGTGACCAATTCTCTCCGGCTGGGCCGGTTCAAATCCAATAGCGAAGGCTTCGCGACGAGCAATATCAGCGAAAGCGGAGCCGCACAGGCCAGCGTCTCGTAAGAGGCCTGGTACACACAGAATCAGGAGATTGACATGATGACAAATGAGGCATGCATGTTTGGAATGGCGGGAATGGGGTTGATATCCCTTTTGCTCATCGTCGCCCTGGTACTTGGCGTCGCAGCCCTCGGCAAGTACCTGTTTTCGAAAAACAGGGACGATTCTGGACGCGCGAGTAAGAACGCCAGAGGAGATTATGACTACCACCCTGAAGCATGAATTTCATCGGGTACCCATGGCAGGCATGGGAGTTAGACCGAACGCAAAATCAAAAGTTGCCGGGGGTCTGCTCTTGCTGGTTGCACTGGCTGCGATCTATTGGGTCATGCTGGAGACCGGAGCATTGACCACCGTGACCAACAAGGCGGCCTTGTCGGAATGGATTGACCAACTGGGGTATTGGGGGCCGGCGGGTATCATTGGCCTGATGAGCACGGCCATTGTCCTGAGCCCGATCCCCAGCGCCCCGATCGCCATGGTTGCCGGTGCGGTGTATGGATCGCTATGGGGAACAGTGATCGTGGTTATCGGTGCTGAGGCCGGCGCACTGATCGCTTTTGCCATTGCTCGATCCCTGGGATTCGACGTTATCCATCGCTGGAGGCGGCTACGTCCGGTATTGAATTGGCTTGGTAAGGAGCGCTCCCAGAGCGCATTGATGCTTGTCATTTTTACTTCAAGACTGGTGCCTTTTATCTCCTTCGATGGGGTCAGCTATGCAGCGGGCCTGACACCACTCGCGTTCTGGCGATTCGTGGTCGCAACTCTGGCCGGTGTTATTCCGACAGCGTATTTGATCACAGCGTTTGGTGGCTTGCTCATGGCTTCTGAGTCCGGGGTGGTGACGGTGCTTCTGATTCTGGTCAGTGGTATTACCCTGTTGCCGATTCTCGGGAAACTGCTATTGGACCGTCGTCGGGGGCGCAAAGGCGCGTGTATGCCGTAGAGCCCGGAGGAACCAATGGGCATATTACCAGTCCAAGCCTGACGGCGAACCCAGACAGAGAGGTGAGGGTGAAGCGCTCAGGTTTCCTTGGCACTCCGATGAATGTGGTTTATGGTGCAGTCTGCTTTCCACACGTGAAAGTCACCTGGCGGTTCTGAATACTGACTGGATGATGAATTAATGACCAAACGGCTTCTGGGACTTTCAGCGATATTGATCGCGGCTACTTTCCTGTTTTCACAGGCAGGTGCCACAGCCCCCGGTGCGTTGGAACCCGCAGTCGGGGCTTGCTTTATGATGCCCGATATTCCGGAGACATCAGATTGTTCTGGTATCCAGGGTCAGACAAGCTGCAGTACGACCTGTATTTCTTCCCATGTCGGTGAATCGGTCATTCCTGAATGGCCCCTGTCATCGTCTTCCCCTGGGCCTGACACCTATTCCTTTCATGCAGGCCGTTTGCTCTCGGGGCCTGAACCATTCCCTCCCAAGTTGTCCGCAGTCTCCTGAACCTTTAGTTGCCGCGGGTTCCTGGTTCGAGTGCTTCTCGCCCGGTCCCGAGAATCCTGCGATGACTTAGTCATTATCCTTACGATTTCTTTTAACTGCCTGCTGAATTCACAACAATGGGAGCCTACCCTTATGATCTTCTGTCTGAAACATCCGGCGCGGGTAATGACCGTGCTCTGCCGTAAGCTGTCGGTAACACTTTTTATGGTTTTTTTCGCGGTCCTGGCAACTGCGTCGCCGACGATGGACCCGGGAATCGAGGCGCTTCAGAAAAAAGTCGGTTTTACGGTAATTGAACGCTTCTCCACACCAGTTGGGGGCGTGACCGGTTATGTTGTAAAGACCGGGGATGGAAAAGCCGGAATCATCTATGGTGTCGGTGACTACACTTTTTCCGGTGCGCTTCTGGAGAGCGACGGCACCGATCTGACTCGTCAGTACACGACACGCTATATATCAGAGCCAATGTATGCCTCCGTTGCCGAGAAGCTTTCCCGGGATACTCACTTAGTCAGCGAGGGCGGAAAGAATGCCCCGGAAATCTATGTGTTCGCGGATCCCAATTGCATCTTTTGTCACAAATTCTGGCAGCAAACCCGAGATTGGGTAGCGCAGGGGAAAGTCAGGTTGCACTGGGTCATGGTTGGTTTTCTCAAGCCCTCCAGCCTGGGCTTCTCCGCCGCAATCATGAATGCAGAGGATCGGGCCGGAGCGCTCCAGGCGTTCGAGGAGAACTTTGGTAACAATGGTAGCGGGGAGGGCATTTCCGAGCTCACGCCCGTACCGGCGAACCTCAAGGCGGCGCTTGAGCAGCACAGCAATTGGATGGCCGAACTGGGTTTCAGTGGAACGCCAGGGCTGCTGTTCAAAGACACGAGTGGTCAATGGCAAGGCCAGACCGGCGTGCCTGGGCAGGAAGCGCTGGGAAGGGCGCTGGGGATAGCTGAGTGATGGATCAGTTGCCTTCTTTGCTCATTGCCGGCCAGATCATGATGGCGGTTATGGCAGGTCTACTGCTGAACCTGACGCCCTGCGTGCTGCCCGCGATCCCCATCAAGGTCCGGACCATCCTGCGGGAGGCGGGCGGCCAGAGGTCCCATCGGGTGCTGGCCGCGCTGGCATTCACGGCCGGAACACTCACCTTTTTCCTGACGCTGGGCGGCCTGACCGCACTGCTGCAGTGGAACTGGGGCACGTTGTTCCAGTCGACGCTATTTGTGGCCGTCCTGGTTGCGTTGATGGTCGGGTTTGCGGTGATTACCTGGCTCGATCTGCCCATCCCCGTCCCGACATTCGCCGCCTCGGCGCATGGCCGGCGTTACTTTGAAGCCTATGTATCCGGGCTGTTGAGTGCGATCCTGGCCGCGCCCTGCGCAGGCCCTTTCCTGGGGGGCGTGCTGGCCTTTGCCGTTACCCAGCCGGCACCGGTCATCATGGGGATATTCGGCAGTATCGGGCTGGGGCTGTCACTACCCTACGCGGTACTGATGCTCAGGCCCGAGTGGCTGAGCCGTTTGCCCAAGGCGGGCCCCTGGACCGTAGCCATTCGTGAAGTGCTCGCGCTGATATTGCTGGCCGCCGCCGTGTTTTTCAGCGCGAGCCTGGTGCCCAAAGCGGTATACCCCTGGCTGTGGTGGGCCTGGCTGGCGCTGGTGCTGGTCTGGGGTCTCCGCCGTTTCGTTCAGGGGAACGGTGCCGTGCGCGTGATCACTGCAACGGCGACAGGCCTTGCCTTGGCGGTGACAGTGGTATTCGCATCTCCGTTGGGCAGCGGCGAAGACGAGCTTGTCTGGCAACCCTACTCAGCAGAACTCCTGGCGGACACAAAAGCCCGTGGCACACCGTATTTGCTGGAGTTCACTGCGGACTGGTGCATCAACTGCAAAGTCCTGGAGCGCACCGTGTATAAAGAGCCCGCTGTGGCCGAAGCCGTGGAGCGAGCCGGCATGGTGCCGATTCAGGTGGACGTGACAGCAAGCGATCCCGAAAAAGACGCATTGTTAACAGCAACGGGAGGGCAAGCTTTGCCTTTTGCGGCGATTTTTGACGCTGACGGCACCGCTGTCGCCCGTTTCACGGGGCTCTTTGATACCGACAGCCTGGTCGAGGCGATCAACCGCACCGAGAATTCACAACGCTAGCTACTGGAGATAAACCATGACAACCCGAACCAAAGTATTGCTGACCGGCGTAGCGGTTTTTCTGATCGCGATCGCGGCGTTCACGTTGATCGGTACCAATTCCGGAAACGCTCCTGGCTCGGCCCAGTCCGAACGAGCCAATTCCGACCCCCAGTCGCCAGTTGCCCGCACGGGGTTGGCAGATTCTTCCGATAAGGTCCGCCTCAATCTTGCGGAAGGCGGCAAAGCCCTGATAGGGGAGACCGGTGAAATCGTTCTGACACTGGACATCGAACCGGGCTGGCACGTGAATGCGAATCCAGCCTCCATGGAGTTTCTGATCCCCACCGTCGCCAAGTCCTCGGCTGGCGGCCAGTCGCTCGATATTCCGACGGAGTACCCGCGCGGCCGGGTCAGTGACATTGTGCTGGGTGACACCGCCCTGGAGGTGTACGACGACGGTGCGAGCATCCGGCTGCTGCCAGATGAAAAACAGACCACCGCGCTGAAAGAGGCAGGCAAGCTTGACATGACAGTACGGGTGCAGGCCTGCAGTGACGAGGGCGTTTGCCTGGCACCAGCTGACCTGCCCGTTGCGCTGAATCTGGACGATACCAAGCCACAATAACCCGGGACTCCCTTCGGAAAACAACTCAAATGGAGAATGACTGTGAACAGCTTATTCAGAGTATTCCTGATTGCCGTGATTGCCCTGGTCAGCACCAATGCCATGGCCCATTCCATGGAGGATGTGGAGGCCTCGTTGAACGAGAAAGAGCGGTATGCCCAGTTTGTGGATCAGCCGGCCCCTGAATTTGATCTTACAGGCGTTGATGGCAATACCCTTTCCCTTGCCGACTTAAACGGCAAAACCGTTGTGCTCAATTTTCTCTACACGCGCTGTACCGACGCCTGCCCTTTGCATATGAACCTGATACGGCAGTTGCAAACCGGGGTTGAAGAAGAAGGACTGAGTGAAGAGGTGGTGTTCATCACCATTGCCACTGATCGCGAGGATATTGCCGGGACCCGGGACAACATGCGCGCGTATGGCGACAATTTCGACCTGAACCCCGATAATTGGCACTTTCTGTACCGGGGCGTAGGTGAATCGCCCGGGTTGACGTCGGAGCTCGCCAAAGCCTACGGCGTTCAGTTCAGGGATACGGGTGAGGGTGTACAGGTCCATGGTGTGGTAACCCACGTGATTGACCCGGAAGGTCAGATGCGGGCCCGGTTCCATGGATTGAAATTCAAGCCTGAGCATCTGGTGACCTACCTGACGGCCATTGCCAAAGGCCCCAACGCGGCAGCCGATGATGGGTTCTGGGGCCGACTGCACGGGCAAATTGAAGAGCTGTTACAGAGTGAGTAACGCGTGGGGCACCATGCGGGCAACAAACCGACCACTGTAATCAGGAGTAATGTCCAATGAGTCACCAGCGCATATCTGCCGCCCGGAGAATCGCCGTAGTCCTTTTCGCGCTTGCTATTTCCATAGCCGCTCCAGTTATGGCTGCAGGGAAGGTTTCGAAGTCCGTGGGGCCCCAGGGGTTCCTGATCTGGGAGTCTCCTCGCACTCTGCCCGAGCTGGCTTTTCAAGACGAAGTCGGCAGGCCGCTGACACTGGCTGACTTTAAGGGTAAGGCGATATTGCTCAATATCTGGGCGACCTGGTGCCTGCCTTGCCGTGAGGAAATGCCGACGTTGGACTCACTTCAGGCTCAACTGGGCGGCGAGCAATTTGAAGTGGTCGCGCTGTCTGTTGACCACGTAGGCATCAGCGTTGTTGAGAAATTCTACCGGAAAACAGGCATCCAACATCTTCGCCAGTATATTGATCCGTCGACACTGGCGACCTCAACACTGGGCATAGAAGGTGTTCCTACAACGCTGCTGATTGATCACGACGGTCGCGAAATTGGCCGTCTGGTCGGTGCCGCGGAATGGGACAGCCCGGCCATGGTGGATTTGATGACCCGCACCATTGAAGGGGTTCCGGACTGACTGGATTTACGCAATTGAAAAGGCAGGTGCGTAATGCTTCAAGCTACTACTGGATGCTTCCTTCGCTGAGCCCTTCGAGAACCCCGCAGGCCTCAATTTCCCGATCATCGTTACAACTTGCTCGCAGCGACACAAGTTGTTTCTCCAGTACCTGCAGATCGGTTATCTGAGACCGTACATGAGCGATGTGATCATCAAGCAAGATGTTGATGGCCCTGCAAGGCTGATGGGGGGTGCCCTGATAGCACTGTAGCTCGTGAATTTCAGCGAGTGACAGCTCGAGTATTCTGCAGCGCCGGATGAAGGCCAGTCGCTCAACATGCCGTTCAGTGTAAATACGGTAGCCGTTGTCCTGCCGCTCCGGCGGCGGTAACAAGCCCTCTCGCTCATAGAAACGGATGGTCTGGGTATCGACGCCTACGGACCGTGCCAACTGACCAATGCGCATCGGGTGTCTCCTCAACAAATGGTATCTGTTCTATTGACCTTATAGTGACTATATAGTTTTAAATCATAATCCGACAATACCCAACTGGAGCCGTATCATGAGTAAATCCTGTGAAGACGCCTGTGGCTGCGACGCAACACCCGCCGAGGGTAACGCCGGGTCGGAGGCCTCTGAAGCGTCCGGCAACTGGATCAGTGTGTATACCGTACCGAAGATGGATTGTCCTTCGGAGGAACGGATGATTCGACTGGCCCTGAACGGTTTTGAAGACATTCGCGGGCTGTCCTTCGACCTGTCTGATCGGCGGTTGAAGGTTGTGCACGATGGCGAGGCTGAGCCTATCACCGCGAAGCTGGCGACCCTCGGGCTGGGCGCTTCGCTTCAGGAAACGGCCGCTGCCGACCCTGAGTCAATCAAGGCGGTCGGGGATACGGCTATCTCTGCCGAGCAGGAGTCCGGCACCCTGCGTTGGTTGCTCGGTATCAATGCTGTCCTGTTTGTGGTGGAAATGACGGCCGGCCTGATCGCGCACTCCACCGGTTTGATTGCAGAATCCCTGGACAATTTCGCCGACGCGGCCGTTTACGGGCTCGCCCTGTATGCGGTTGGGCACAGCGTAAAAATGCAGGTGCGTGCGGCGCATCTTGCGGGCGTACTTCAACTGATTCTGGCTGTGGGCGTGCTCGCTGAGGTGGTGAGGCGCTTTGTCTTCGGCAGTGAACCTGAGTCGCTGGTAATGATGGGGATTGCGTTCATCGCATTGATCGCTAACACCACCTGCCTGCTGCTGATATCCAAACATCGGGAGGGCGGTGCCCACATGAAGGCGAGCTGGATATTCTCAGCCAACGATGTGGTCATCAATCTGGGGGTCATTACCGCTGGCGCCCTGGTCGCATGGACTGGCTCCAATTATCCGGACCTGATCATCGGCAGCATCGCGGGGATTATCGTACTCAACGGTGCCAGGCGCATCCTGGCGCTTAAGGGTTAAATAATGTCCATCGTTGCCAGGAAACACTTGCCGTATGGCCTGCTGGCGATTTCGGGCCTGATTGCGGCGTCTGATCAGGTTGTAAAATGGTCGGTCCAGCAGTCAATGGCGTATGGCGAGTCGATTCCGGTGACCCCGTTCTTTAACTGGGTGCATGTCTGGAACACCGGCGCCGCATTCAGCCTGTTTGCCGATGGCGGAGGTTGGCAGCGGTACTTTCTTATCTCAGTCGCGGTAGTTGTCTCGATTGTACTGATCGGGCTGATTCTTCAGTGCCGCCGCAGGGGAGAAGCCATCGCGTACAGCCTTATTCTTGGCGGTGCCATGGGCAACCTGATTGACCGGATATTTCGTGGCTATGTTGTGGATTCCTTTGATGTCTATTGGCAATCCTGGCACTGGCCGGCCTTTAACCTTGCCGATATCGCCATTGTGCTGGGCACCGTGCTTTTCCTCTATGTCAGTTTTATACCCGAAAAATCGGGCACGAACGTCGAGCTCGATGGATCAGGCTAAAAAACATCTGACAAACGCCTTGACCTTAAAGTTGACTTTAAAGATATCGTCTGTACTGACAAACCGAGAACGACAGCCAAAGCAAAGGAGAATGAAACGATGACATTGCAACTTGGAGAAACCGCTCCCGATTTCACCGTCGCATCCACCGAAGGGAACATTCAGTTTCATGAGTGGCTGGGAGACGACTGGGCCGTGCTGTTTTCACACCCCGCCGACTACACCCCCGTCTGTACCACAGAGCTCGGTGCCTTCGCGAAGCGTAAGGACGAGTTCGCCAGTCGCGGTGTAAAGCTGATCGGGGTCTCCGTCGACCCGCTCGACTCCCATAACGACTGGGCGAAGGATATCGAGAAAACCCAGGGCACGGGGCTCAATTTTCCCCTGCTGGCAGACAAGGATCAGGTGGTTGCCGACCTGTACGGAATGATCCATCCGAAAGCCGATCCCAAGGTGACTGTTCGAACGGTATTTATTATCGATTCCGCAAAGAAAATCCGTCTGATGCTAACGTATCCGCCCAGTACCGGGCGCAATCTGGACGAGATCCTGCGCGTCATTGATTCGCTCCAGCTGACCGACAACCACAAAGTGGCCACGCCGGTGGACTGGAAGAATGGCGAGGATGTGATCATCGTTCCGTCGCTCTCCAACGAAGAGGCCAAAGAGCGCTTCCCCGACGGATGGGATGAGCAGACACCGTATCTGCGCGTTACCCGCCAACCTGGTCGGAAGTAACAGGGAATTCGTCAGCCGGCCGGGTGGCTGGCTGACGAAGCGATACCTGAGAACCCCTCACCGATAGGTTCGGTCATCGCCGAACCCTTAACCGAACACGGCCTCGAAATGCTTACCCTGACAGTTCCTGAAGTTGGTCTCTTCGCGTTATTGATTGCACTTTGCCTGTCGCTGCTTCAGGCGACCGTGCCCTTGCTGGGAGCCGCCACCCGACGCCCGTTGTGGATGGCATTTGCAGAGCCTATGGCATGGGGGCAATTTGCCTTTCTACTGGTTTCTTATGCCAGCCTGACCGCCAGTTTTCTTCTGGATGATTTCAGCGTGGATTATGTGGCCCGTAATTCGAACTCAATGCTGCCCTGGTACTACAAGTTCACCGCCGTCTGGGGCTCTCATGAAGGCTCGGTGCTGTTATGGAGTCTGATTCTCAGTGGCTGGGGCTTTGCCGTCAGTCTGTTTTCCCGCCAGTTGCCACGGGATATGCTGGCACGGGTTCTGGGAGTTCTGGGTGTCGTCAGCGCAGGGTTCCTGCTTTTCATCGTCGTTACGTCCAGTCCCTTTGATCGCCTGTTGCCGGGCATGCCAGCCGACGGTGCCGATCTGAATCCGTTGTTGCAGGATGTTGGCCTGATCATCCATCCGCCGATGCTTTACATGGGCTATGTGGGTTTTTCTGTGGTCTTTGCTTTTGCCATCGCTGCGCTGATTGAGGGGCGTCTGGATGCGGCCTGGACGCGCTGGGTTCGGCCGTGGACCAACATTGCCTGGGCCTTTCTGACCCTCGGCATCGCTCTGGGTAGCTGGTGGGCCTACTATGAACTGGGTTGGGGAGGCTGGTGGTTCTGGGATCCGGTGGAAAATGCATCGCTCCTGCCCTGGCTGAGCGGGACAGCGCTGATACATTCACTGGCGGTCACGGAAAAGCGTGGCACGTTCAAGAGTTGGACGGCGCTGCTGGCGATTTTCACGTTCTCACTCTCGTTGCTGGGCACCTTCCTGGTGCGCTCAGGGGTACTGACCTCGGTTCATGCCTTTGCCAATGATCCGTCACGGGGGCTCTTCATTCTGGCGTTGCTGGGAATAACGGTCGGCGTCTCGCTGTTGATCTTTGCGCTACGGGCGCCGCGAATGAGCGCCAATGCGGGCTTTAGCTGGCTTTCCAGGGATGCACTGTTACTGATCAACAATATTTTGCTGGTCATCATGACGATCACGGTCCTGATGGGCACCCTGTACCCCTTGATCCTGGATGCACTCGGGCTGGGCAAAATCAGTATCGGCGCGCCTTACTTTAATAGCCTGTTCGTGCCACTGACCGTCATGCTTTGTGCCTTTATGGGGCTGGGGCCGGTCGCACGCTGGAAGCAGATGCCCGGTCGCGAGCTGTTCCGGCGACTACTGGGGGCGGGTCTGGCCGCACTGGCGATTGCGGTATCGATACCGTTTCTTTACAACGGCCAGTGGAATGTCGCCGTGGCGCTGGGGATGGTGGCGGCCCTGTGGGTAGTACTGGCGTTGGTGCGCGACCTGTTTGATAAAGTCCGCAATGCGTCCTCTGCGCTGGCCGGATTGCGTAAGTTGACCCCTTCATACTGGGGCATGGTGGTCGGCCACGTGGGCCTGGCCGTCACCATCGTGGGCGTGGTGATGGTGTCGAACTACGCCATGGAGCGTAATGTGCGGCTTGATATCGGTGAGCAGGTGGATCTGGGCGGGTACGATTTTACGCTGACCGAACTGGGCGAGCGTCGGGGGCCCAACTTCCTCGCCGATACGGCGACCATCGAGGTTGCCCGTGAAGGCCGGATTGTCACCACCCTGTACCCGGAGAAGCGCCTGTACATTGCCCGTGGGCAGCCGATGACCGATGTCGCACTCGACCCCGGCCTGTTGCGGGACCTTTACGTGGCCATGGGGGAGGAACTGGACGACGGCAGCTGGGCAATGCGCCTACAGGTCAAGCCATTTGTACGCTGGCTTTGGCTGGGTGCGCTGCTGATGGCCTCCGGGGGCGTGCTGGCTGTGGCGGATCGTCGCTATCGTCGCCGCCGTGCCGCTGCAGCTGACCGGGAATCGATGAGGCCGGCGCGCGAGGTTCGCGCATGATGCGCCGCCTGTTGCTGATGCTTCCTTTTGTGGTGTTCCTTGGCCTGGCCTTCTTTTTGTACCGGGGGCTTTCGCTGGACCCCAGTGCTCGCGAGTCGGCCCTGATAGGCCAGGCGTTTCCCGCGTTCACGCTTCCGACGCTAGAGGACCCTGACACCGAGGTGGATGAATCCCTGCTTCGCGGGCAGATGTCTCTGGTCAATGTCTGGGCGTCCTGGTGCCCGACCTGCAAGGAGGAAATGCCCCAGCTACTGGCGCTCTCCGAACGCGGCATTCAGATGGTGGGCATCAACTACAAAGACACACGTGACCTGGGGCGACAGTTTCTTGAAGAGTTTGGAAAACCTTTCGAGGTCAACATCTTTGATCCTGCCGGTGACCTGGGTTTCGAGCTCGGCGTGTATGGCGTGCCCGAAACCTTCCTGGTCGACGCAAACGGTATCGTTCGATATAAGCACGTCGGGTACATAACGCCAGCTCAGGTGGATGAAGTCATGGCGGAGGTAGAGAAATGGCGCTAAACCGAAAGAGCCGTTGCTGTGTGGTCATCGTGTTTTTGCTGGCTTCGTTCCAGTCGGTGGCGGACACGGCAATCGATGCGCGTCATTTCGAGGATCCGGTGATGGCGGAGCGTTATCGCGACCTTACGGCGTCGTTGCGGTGCCCTAAATGTGATGCTCAAGCCATCGACAGTTCCGATTCGCCGGTGGCGGCGGACATGCGGGAGCGGGTAGCAATGATGCTTCGTGATGGGCGTGCGGATAAGGAAATTCTTGATTTCATGGCTAATCGTTTTGGCGAGTTCGTTCTTTACAACCCGCGCCTTGACGGGCGCACGTGGTTGCTTTGGGCGTTGCCGGCAGCGCTGGTGGCAGGGGGCGCCATGATTGTGATTGCGTTTGTCCGGGCACGCAGACACCGGCGAGTGCGGCCGCTCTCCGAGGAGGAACGTACCCGCCTGTCCTCCCTGATTCATCGTCACCGTGAGGGATCGGAATGACTATGCTCTGGTTAAGTATTGGTACACTGCTGCTTCTTGCGCTGTGGTTCCTGAGTCTACCGTTGCGGAGAGCAAGGGCGATCCATGACTGGCAGCAGCGGTTTGAGGCCGATGATCATGCAGAGGCGCAAAACCTGGCCGTCTATGAGCGCCGGCTTTCAGCACTGGAAAGAGCCCGCGATCGCGGCGAGATTGACGTCGCCCGTTTTGAAGAAAGCCGTCACGAGCTGGACCGCAATCTGCTGGAGGACACCGAGGCCCGCCGCCGAATGCCTCTCAGGCGCCCCGTGTCAGGACGTTTGATGATTCCGTTGGTGATAACGGCAGTAATAGGTGCCAGCATCATCGGCTATCGATGGCAGGGTGCCGATGGCGATCTGGCCCTGTATGCCGCCCAACAGAATGCGCTCAATACGCCCGGCGCCTCAATGAAAACCCTGGTTGGCCGGCTCGAAGAGGAGGCCGGGACTCAACCGGATAATCCCAAGGTCTGGTCGTTGCTGTTTCCGCTTTACCAGAAGATCGGTCAACCGGGGCAGGCGATTGGCGCCCTGGAACGACTGATCGAACTGGAAGGCCGCAGAGTTGACCTACTGGCCCAACTGGCCCAGATCAAATTCTTTGTGGCCGGGCGCAGCCTGACCACTGAAGTGCAGGCGCTGATCGACGAAATACTCGACAAGGATCCACGTGAGCCAACGGTGCTGGGCATACTGGGGGTCGAGGCCTTTGACGACGGCCGCTATGAACAGGCGATCAATTACTGGCGCCGGGCATTGGCTGGCTTCGGCGACAACGAGTCCGCACAGGCCATGCGCAACGGTATTGCTGTTGCCAGGCAACGATTGGAGGAGACAGCCAATGGAGCGGAACGTGTTACTGATTAAAACCCTAACGCACTTTCAATCACGAAATCAGGAAAGCTTATGCTCCAGTATCCTCAAATAGACCCGGTAGCCATTGCACTGGGCCCGCTAAAAATTCATTGGTACGGCCTGATGTACCTTGTCGGTTTTCTTGCGGCCTGGTGGCTGGGGCGTCGTCGGGCTCATCGACTCGGCTTGAACGCAGACGCTGTTGAAACATTGATTTTCTACTGCGCGATGGGGGTCATTCTCGGTGGCCGCGTCGGTTACGCGCTCTTCTACGGTTTTGACAAGCTGGCAGACAACCCGCTCTGGCTGCTCAAGATCTGGGAAGGGGGCATGAGTTTTCACGGCGGCTTGACCGGCGTCCTGATTGCAGCTCTGGTGTTTGCTCGAAAGCAGAACCTGCGATTTTTCCAACTCACGGACTTTATAGCGCCATTGGTACCAATTGGCCTGGGGGCAGGGCGCCTTGGCAATTTTATCAATCACGAGCTCCCGGGGCGGGTCAGTGATGTTCCCTGGGCCATGGTGTTCCCGAATATGGGGTCGGCGCCACGTCAC
>NZ_LSMM01000057.1:0-37670 GCF_001566815.1 Marinobacter sp. Hex_13 | reverse complement strand
ATTAAGGTCATCAAACGGATGGCCTATGGCTACCGGGACAACGACTACTTCTTCCTTAAGATAAAAGCAGCGTTTCCCGGTAAAGTGCGATGAACCAAAAAAAACCCGCCGGGAGGCGGGTAAAAACACACTGAGGCAAGTCGAGTGTGTTGCAGGAGGGCGGGTAAGGTTCGCAGATCGAATGTCACAACACCTCCCCGCCGTGGCCACGATGACCTGATCAAAGAGTAACATAATCCAGTCATAAGTGAATACACAATATAGGAATATTGTATCCCATAAATTAATAAATGTCGTCTTTTGTGGATCTTTTGTGGCTTGGTGGTGGTGAGTGATCGCCATGCTGAAGCCAGAGATATTGCCGGCCTGCAAAAAGAATTGCCTCACATTGGTGTCTATGTTAATTGTATACGATATTATGGTGTTTCGCTCTGAAGCGTGGGCGCCAATCGCATTCATTGAGGTATCAGGAGTAAACAATGAGCCGTTTTCGAACCCTGACTCCGTCCAGCCTTGGGCGCGAGGACTTCGTAGCCGCATTTGCGGACATCTATGAGCATTCACCGTGGGTAGCGGATAAAGCCTATGAGATGGGCATCGATGAGACATGTGATGAGGTCGAAAGCCTGCATGAGCGGATGGCCAACATCCTTCTCAGTGCGGATCGCGACACCCAGTTGGCCTTGATCAACGCCCACCCTGATCTCGCAGGCAAAGCCGCTATGCGTGGAGAGCTTACAGCCTCCAGTACGTCCGAGCAGGCCGGTGCCGGCATTCAGGATTGCAGCCCGGAAGAGTTTGAGCGCTTTGTCAGGCTGAATGAGGCGTACAAAGCCAAGTTTGGGTTTATTTTTGTGATGGCGGTGCGAGGTAGTAATCGACACCAGATACTGGCGTCGTTCGAAGAGCGCATTCACAACTCTCCCGAACAGGAATTTCAGCGTGCCCTGAGCGAGATCAATAAAATTGCCTTATTCCGCCTGCAAGCCATGTAGTGGGCGGAGCCCCGAACCTTTTGTGCATCTGGTTCAAAGTATAGATTTATTAGTCTTTTGAGACGCAGATCCTTTCGTGCTCACTCCGAAACTGAACTACACTTTATCGTGTTGTTCCTAACAGGATGTGGGCCGAGATATGTTCAACGCATGGAAGTCCTTTCAGTCACTGTCCTTACTTCATTGGGTGGTGATTTCCCTCTCGTTACTGCTTACCCTTACCGCCTGGCAGGTTTCGTCCCGAATTGCAGAGGAGAAGGCCGGGGAGCAGTTTGACCATCAGGTGAAACAGCTCAATGAACTGCTGCGGGATCGGATGCAGAAGTACGAATTTGCATTGATGTCCGGTGCCGGTGCTATCCGTGCCTCAGAGGGCGGCGTGAACCTGGAAATGTGGAAGCGCTTCAGCGAAGTGCTGGCGCTTCAGGAGCGTTTGCCGGGTATTAATGGTATCGGCGTTATTGAGCGTGTCTCCGCGGAAAATCTGGGCGACTATATCGCGGAAAAACAACTGGAGCGTTCCTACTTCCGGGTGCATCCTTCCCATGGTGGCGATGACTTCTGGCCCATTGTCTACATTGAGCCGGAGGCGTCTAATGACGCGGCCGTCGGGCTCGACATGGCTCATGAATCGAATCGATACCAGGCCGCGCTCAAAGCAATGCGAACCGGCCAAACCCAGATCACGGGCCCTATCGTACTGGTACAGGATGAAGAAAAAACACCAGGGTTCCTTTTCTTTCGGCCATTCTACCAATCCGCAGAGGTGCCACCGGCCGATCAACGTGAGTCATTGTTCAGCGGGCTGGTTTACGCACCCTTCATCATGTCGAAACTGATGGAAGGCACGCTCGCCAACGTCAACCGGCTTGTTCACTTTCGGGTTACGGACGGTAAATCCCGCCTGTACAGTGAACTCGATGAAACCCGTGGCGACAATTACGACCCTACTCCCATGTTCGAGACGTCTTACGTGATGGATATGTATGGTCGTCAGTGGCATTTCGATGTCCAGACTACCCGGCGTTTTGAAACGTTCAATGCCGGTAAGCAGCCCATTATCATTCTGGTCAGCGGCCTTGTTATCAATGCCCTGATTTTTCTGGTCTTTGCGCTCATGGCCAACGCTCGCCGCCGCGCCGAAAGTGAGGTTGTTGAGAAAACAGCTGAGCTGCAGGAAAGCCTGAATTTCATCAACACGCTGACTGACCACCTTCCATTAACCGTGTCTGTCTGGGACTCCCGACTCACGTGTCGTTTTATGAACGCCTACGGAGAACACTGGTTCCCGTTCAGTAAAGAAGCGGCCATTGGCCAGAATCTGGAGCAGATGCTTGGCCCCGACCTCGTCAAAGAGCGCAGCAAACATTATCAGCAGGCGCTGGAAGGGAAGAGCGTTCAGGCCAGTGCTTCGCTTGAAAACCGCAAGGGTGAGATCCGCGATGTTGTGGTCAGTTATCACCCGGTGACTTTGCAGGGTGAGCGGTGTTTCATGGCGACCACGATTGACGTAACCGATATCGTGCAGCGTGAAAAGGAGCTGGAAGTTCTGAACGCGGAACTTGAGGAACAGAAGCAGGAGGCGGAATCGGCGGTGACCGTCAAAACGGCCTTCCTTGCCAATATGAGCCACGAGATCCGCACACCCATGAACGCGATTATCGGTGTTCTGGTGCTGTTGCAGGAAGCCGGGTTGGAGGATCACCCACGGCGGCTCGTTAAGAAAGCCTTCTCGGCGTCTGAGGCACTCCTGCAACTTCTGAATGACATTCTTGATCTGTCCAAGATCGAAGCGGATCACATTGAGCTTGATATCCATCCATTTGATATCGATGCGCTGGTTCACCGCAGCGTTGACCTGTTTGCCATTGTTGCGGAAGAAAAAGGCCTGAAACTCAGGGTGTCTATTGATCCCGCGACACCCAATCGTGTGTCGGGCGATCTGCTACGCATCTCCCAGATATGCACCAATCTTGTCGGTAATGCCGTCAAATTCACCCGCAAGGGCGGTATCGATGTCCGGATTGATTATCGGACTGAGAGTCAGGCAAGCGGCTATCTGCAAATTGAAGTTGTGGATACCGGTGTGGGTATCAAACCCGAGGACCAGGGGCGAATTTTTGAGAACTTCCGGCAAGCGGACGAATCCACGAGCCGGAATTTCGGTGGGACCGGGTTAGGCCTTGCCATCAGCCAAAGACTGGCATTATTGATGAAGGCGGAGCTGACCCTGGAGAGCGACATTGGCAAGGGCTCGACTTTCCGGCTTTTGGTGCCTGTCGGTGTCTCCCAGGATGATGGCACAGTAAGTTCCTCGAGGACGGGAAGGCCGATTCACGTCTTCCATTACGGTTTCCGTGCCAATCTGGCCTTGCTCGAGGATTATCGGGAGCATTGGCGCCTGACACTTGAAACCGTCGATGATATGGCTCAGTGGCCCGCTATCCTTGAGAGTATTGCGAAGGTTGAAGACGTCGAAGACAGGTTCTTCCTGATTGATATGGAAGGCACGGAACCGAGCCTGCTGGACGGTTTCGTGACCGAGCTCCTGACCGATCCCGGCAGGTACCCGCTCTGGGCCATACTGATCATTGCCTCTGCCGGCTATTGGCGGGACTGGGTGGCGGACTTCGAGCGTTCCGGCGGGCACATGGCCTTTGAGCCCCTGACGCCATCAAAGCTCTTCGAGCACTTTTCCCAAAGACATGGGAATAAGCCGGATTCGCGGGGAGGGGGCAAGCCCCAGTTTGACGGATTATCCGCGCTGGTGGTCGACGATGTGCCCTTGAACTGCGAAATTGTTGAGAGTTACCTGAGATCGTTTGGTGTCAATGTGCAGTCTGTCCAGACAGGGGACCAGGCCGTTGAGCGCTTGGGGCAGAGGGGCTTCGACCTTATACTGATGGACCTTCACCTGGACGGTGAAACCGGCCAGGAGGTGACCGAGCGGATCCATGGCTGTGCCAACGCAAATGACTCGATCATCGTTGCGCTCTCGGCCTCTATTTCCGATCACGACCGCATGACGGCCAAGGCGGCGGGAATGCAGGACTATCTCACCAAACCGGTGGTTCCCAAGGATATCCAGTTACTGCTGGAAACCTACTTTGAAGATCGTCGGTCAGTGGTTTACACGCCCGAGGTGTCCGACGAGAGTGAGGTATTCAACGACACGGAGGTGGCGGTAACGGACATGCCGGACTTTATTTCACGTCAGGCTTACGATCGTCTTTTCAGTGATGATCAAGCGTTGTTCACTCGGTGTGTCAGAAGCTTTATTGCCAGTTCCGCGGAGATGGTTGCTGATGTCCGGAAGGCAACGCTGGCGGAAGATGCCCGTCACATGGCGCACAAGATCAAAGGGGCTGCTGCCAGTATTGCCGATACAGAGCTTGCGCAGGTGGCTGGTCTGATTGAGAACGCCCAGGAGGACCATACCTCGTTGTCCATGTTGCCCCAGTTGCTCAACCTGATCTTGGAGCACAGCCGACGTTTGGAGCAGCACTTTGGCTTGATCGCTTCTGGCGACAATGTCGCTGAAACCGACGCAGAGTTACAAATCGTGCTCTCTCGTGTTAAGACGAAACTGGGTGGCAATCGTATCGCTGAAGATGAAGATTTGAGGGTGATCTTGAATCACCTCATTGCCAGCGGCGAGATGAAACTGGCGAACCAACTGAGGCAAGCGTTGGAGGTCTATGACTTCCCGCTCGCACTCACACTATTGGACGATGTTCCACTGGAGGGATAGGCCAGACAATGAGTAATGAAGAACAGCCAGTTGTACTTGTTGTGGAAGATAATCCCACTGGTATCGCCAGTCTTGTGGGGATACTGGGGGCGGCCTGCGAACTCGTTGTTGCCAAGACGCTGGCCGAGGCAGAGCGATGCCTTTCGCCGGACATGGACCTTGTACTTCTCGACCTCTACCTGCCCGATGGCAACGGTATTGAGTTTCTTAAACGCTTGAAGTCGGACCCGCTCTACCAGGAACTGCCGGTGATCTGTATGTCCGCTTCCGACCAGAGCAGCGATATTGAAGAGGCGTTCAGGGAAGGCGCTATTGATTATGTCCTCAAACCTTTCAACAAGATCATTCTGAGTGCCAAGGTTTCAACCTTTGTTGATTTTAAGCGAAAGACGAATTTGCTGGCCGCCCAGGCGTTGCGGGATACACTGACCGGGATCGGCAACCGACGGATGTTTGAGCAGCAGTTGGACCTGGAGTGGCGGAGGGCGCTTCGACAGGAACTTTCCCTCGGCCTTGCTCTGGTGGATATGGACCATTTCAAAAGTATTAATGATCAACATGGGCACGCCCAGGGTGATGTTTGCCTGCAACTGCTGGCGACGTCCATGGAAAAGGCGTTCGGCCGTGCGGGCGATCTGGTGGCAAGACTCGGCGGCGATGAGTTTGTAGCAATGCTGCCCGGTGCCACGCTCAACAGTACGGTTCGGGCGGCCAAACGTCTGGAGGAGGTTCTGGCAAACGAACACGAAAAGTGTCGCCGAAGCGGGCAGGATTGCCCTGGCTTTTCAGTGTCAGTCGGTTGCTACGCTGTCGTTCCTCACAAAGGGACGAATGCTTCAGAGTTGAAGGAAACAGCGGATCAGTATCTTTATGAAGCAAAGAGGGAAGGGGGGCGTAGCTGTGTCAGACCTGCTATCTAAGCTGGACCGAGACGACTCGATTGGAACGCGCCTCTTTCAGGTGAAACCCAAGATCATGGTCGTGGATGACGAACCCACCAATATACGCGTGTTGTCGGATGCACTGAAAAACGATCATGACATTATCGTGGCCACCAGTGCGAAACAGGCGTTGGGGCTTCTCGATAGGGGAGAACGTCCTCATTTATTGCTACTGGATATCATGATGCCAGACATGGATGGTCTGGAAATGTGTCGACGGCTGAAGATGCGTCAGGAACTTCAGCACATTCCGGTTATCTTCATCACGGCGCTCATTGACACAGACAGTGAGGAAAAGGGATTTGAGGTGGGGGCTGTGGATTTTATTCGTAAGCCAATCAGCATCCCCTCCGTGCGGGCAAGAGTGCGCACGCACATTTCCCTGAAAGGCATGCTCGATCATATGGTCGAGCTCAATCAAACGTTAAACGAAAGATTGCATCAGTCGGACCAGTTGAACTGGCGCTTGATGCAGGAGCAGAAACGGGGCCGTGCCGCTGACTCAACGAACCTCTATGAGCAGGCCTTCATGTCGACCTCGGAAGGTATCGCGGTGCTTGATCACGAGGGCAAAATCACCGCAGTGAACCCCTCCTACAGCCGCATTACCGGTTACTCTGAAGCCGAAGCGTTAGGTCGTTATCATGACGTTCTTGATGTGCGCGTGGATAAGCGCCATAACAGCACCAGTATCCTGGACTATCTGGGGGTACATAATCACTGGTCGGGGGAGATCTACAACCGCAGAAGGAATGGCGAGGTTTATCCGGAGCTGAGAACGATCAGCACCATAAGGGCCGAGGACGGCCAGGTGACCCACTACGTGACGGTCTTCAACGATATCACCAACCTGAAAGAAACCGAGCAGCGGCTGGAAGAGCTGACCTGGCGTGACCCCGTTACCGGGTTCCCCAACCGGGCGCTTTTCCTGGACCAGCTGAGTACCGTGCTGAAGTTGTGTCATCACGGTGGCATGGCCACTGCGGTGATCGTTGTTGATATCAACAACTTCCGATATGTAAACGAGACCTTTGGTTTCGACTGCGGTGATATTGTCATTCAGACATTTGCCGAGAGGCTCAGGAATGCCTGCCATGAAGACGACTCCATCGCTCGTCTGTCGGGCGATGAGTTTGGAATCGTGCTGGCACCAAAGCAGTGGACGTTGGATGAAGCCTATCGGATAGCCCTGCAGGTGTTCGAGCGTATTCAGGAGTCTCTACGGGAACCCGTGCCTTATCGCTCGGAAGGGGTGTTGACGATAGAGGCAACCGGTGGCATTGCGCTGTACCCAACAGAAAGCTCCGACATGCCATCCCTGGCTTTACGCCATGCCGAAACGGCGCACCGAAATGCGAAGGACTCGAACCGGGCTGTTGCGGTGTTTGAAGATTCCATGAGCGAGAATATCCGGCGGCAGATGGCGGTGGAGTCGGAACTGGCCCGAGCGATTACCGAGAACGAAATTGCAATGTATGCTCAATCTCAGCATAGCCCGGACCGGAAACTGGCGGGCATCGAACTTCTGGTTCGCTGGGATCATCCGGAAAGAGGGTTGTTGGGGCCCGGCGAATTTATTCCTTTTGCCGAGCGAACCCGGCAAATTGTCGCCCTGGAGCGCCATATCGTTCGCGTGTGCCTGGGAATGTTGGCTCAGATGAGAGCAGATTCGCGAAAGCTCCGCTGCTCAATCAATATTTCCGCCAAGCACATGGCGGAAGAGGATTTTGCTGAGGCGATCCTCGGGTTGGTTGCAGACTCGGGTTACCCGCCCGCGCTGATTACGTTCGAGCTGACGGAAAGCGTGATGGTGAAAGATGTGGACGCCGTTGTCGAAAAGATGGAGAAGATACGGAACTTTGGCTGCACGTTCTCGCTGGACGATTTCGGAACAGGTTATTCCTCGCTTTCCCAATTGCGCCGATTGCCCATATCGGAAATCAAGATTGACCGGTCGTTTGTGCTTTCGGCGCTAAACGATTCCACGTCCGCCGATATCGTCGATATGGTGAAACGTATAGGTGAATCCATGAATGTTCGAGTTGTGGCGGAGGGAGTGGAAACGCAAGAACATGCTGATTTCCTGAAAACCCACCATCCGGGGGTGTATTTACAGGGGTACTTCTTTGGGCGCCCGGCACCGTTGTGGACCTTTTTCGTCGAGAAGTCGCACTGAACGCTGCGTCTGAGATGGCCCCGGCTTTTACGTCAATGCCTCAATCGCTTTCGCGTCGGTCGCGAAAATATTCTCCTCTTTGATCAGTTGGGCCAGCCCTGTCCTTGAGAGGGCCTCCCTCAACGGAAGTTTTGGGCCGGACAGGTAGAGGGCAATGCCTCTTGCATCCAGAAATGACCAGATGTCCTGCAGGGTATCCAGGCCAGTAGAGTCGACCTGATTCAGGGAGGATGCAGAAATCAGCACGGTTCTCAGATCCGGGGCGGCATCCACGCGCTTGCGGATGGAGCGCTCCAGAACCGGTGCCGTCAGGTAAGTGAGTGAGGCGTCCATACGTACCCCGAGAACCCCCTCGGCAATGGGCGGCAGCTGGTAAAGATGTCGGTCACGAAACCCACCTGACTCATGAACCCCCAGTTCAATGATTCGCGGCACGGCATGATGATGAAGGAAGGCGAGCAAAGACGCCGCTATGCCCGCCAGAATTCCCCAGTACAGGTTTGGCACGGTGACCAGTGTCACCACCAGGGTGACGAGAGCTACCATGCCATCCTTGGGGTTTTCACGGCTCAATCGGGTAAGCGAGCGGACATCAATCAGCCGGGTGACGGGCACAATGATGATGGCGGCGAGGATCGCGGTCGGCAGGTGATACAGGAGCTCGGTAAACCCGAAAAGAGAGATCAGCACGAGCAGTGAGGCGATCAGGGACGCCCTCGCGGTTTTCGCGCCACTGTAGGCGTTCAGCGCCGTGCGGGAGAACGAACCGCTGACAGGAAAGGCACCGCTGAAGCCGCTGGCCATTTTGGCCAGACCCTGACCGATTAACTCCTGATTCCGGTCCCACGGTTCTCCTGTTATTCGCGACATGGTGCGGCAACTGGACATCGCTTCGGTAAAGCTGATCAGTGCAATGATCGCAGCGGGCAGCAGAAGCGCCAGGTGCTGGTCAACGGAGAGTGTCAGAGGCAATGAAGGCTGGGGAAGTCCGCTTCCGACCGGACCGATGACCGAGCCGCCAAGCTCTCCAAATCCCAGCAGATAACTGCCGGCGATGCCAATCAGTGTAACGACCATCACCGCAGGCAGGCGCGCGGTCAATTTTCCGAGTAGCAGCAGCGCTGCCACGCCACCGAGGCCGAACCCGGCGGTTGCGACCAGCCGCCAGGGGGCGTGTTGCCATTCCTGCCAGAGAGTGGATAGCCAGTTTTCGCCGGCGCCTGTATCGAAGCCCAGTAGGGCAGGGATCTGTGAAACGATAATGATGACGGCAGCCGCATTCACGAATCCCTGAACGACAGCGTTCGAGATCAGGTTGGCAAGAATGCCCATGCGGAACGCGCCCATAAGAAACTGCATGAGCCCGGAATAGAGGGCGAGCCATATGGCCATCACCACCCATTCCGGGGACCCCGCTTCGGCCAACGGTTGCAGCGCCGCGAAGGTCAGCAGGCTGGTTAATGCCACAGGCCCGACCGCAAGCAGTGACGATGAACCGAACAATGCCCCAACAATGCCCGGCAGCAGTGCCGCGTAGAGACCGGTAACGGGCGGCATCCCCGCGAGTTGGGCGTATGCCAGGGCCTGGGGGATCAGTACCAACCCGACCGTGATGCCGGCAATGGCGTCCGCCCGGTTCTGCCGTCTCGTGGGTCTGGCCCATGTCAGGAAGGGGAAGAGCCTGACGATCAGTTTACTTGAGGATGCCCGCATAACAATTCCAATTGGCAACGTGTCGGTGTAACGCACGTATCCGGTCCGGCTCTCCATTTAAGGGGCTTTGATAACCGTATAGCACATTACCAGCATCGGGATAGAGAAAGTAGAATTCGACTCAATGATCTATGCTGTCATTAGGCTGCATGGCACCGCCTCTGGCCTCTGCTGGCCTCTGGAGAGTGCACGAATAAATTCGCTGATGGAGAAGGCGTATGCAACAGATCCAGAAATACCCCGCGGGCTGGCGGGTACTGCATTGGGTAATGGCGCTGATGGTCCTGACGTTGATACCCGTCGGGCTCTGGATGGCGTCGCGTGCGGAAGCTGATATCTGGGGGGCGCTGACGAATACCTTGTACAGTGGGCACAAAGCCATAGGTTTTACCGTGCTCCTACTGATGATCCTGCGGATCGTGGTTAAGATACGGGTAAAAAGCCCACCCTATCCCGAGAGCATGCCCCGCACATTGCAGATTGCAGCCAAGAGCATGCACCACCTGATCTACGTCATGTTGGTGGTTACGCCTTTGTTTGGCTGGGCCGGTGTGACGGCGTATCCGGCTTTGGGCATCGTGGGCGATGTCAGACTGCCCGCCATGCCTTTTGTGCCGGAGGACAAGGAATTGGCTGGGAGCTTGTTTGCGATACACGGGTGGCTAGCCATAACGCTAGGTGTTCTGGTCGCAGGCCATATCGCGGCGGCCTTTCGCCATATGCTCCGTGGGGATGGTATTTTCCGCCGAATGGTTTGAGTAGGCATGCGAGGACCGCAGCCGGCCTGTTCCGGTGCGATCGCTAAGCCAGACAGATGCGGTACCGAAGCACCCCGGCATCCTCCTCACGGACCCATTCAATCCGGTGCCCGGTCAGCTCGCACAGCACCTGTAAATCCCGACGACCGCTGGGATCATCGGCCAGGAAGTCAACCTGCGTGCCGCTGGGAAGGCCCTGGGTGCGCTTCTTAAAACGCAGAACGGGCAGTGGGCATACCAAACCGATGGCATCGATCTGGTAAACCTCTGTTTCATGCATCTGGGACTGTTCAGTCAAGCCGCACATTCTCACTGCTGGTTTGCGTGGCGGAGGACCACCCGAACTGGTCAAGAACGGGCGGGGCGGCAAAGGCAATCACCAGCGCCGCGACAAACGCTGAAATCATGACTTTCACGATGACCCTCCTTTACCCTGTTTGGCTTCAACCTCGGCCACCCACAGATCGTGGTGCTGGCGCGCCCACTCCACATCAACCTGGCCGTTACCCATGGCATCGAAGGCGCCTTCCATGCCAACCGAGCCAATATAAATGTGGGCAATGATGGCCAGCATCATCACGAATGCGACAATCGAGTGCCAGAGGTTGGCGTATTGCATCTCTTCGTGGGGCGCCAGATCGGTCGGGAAGCTGGTACCCAGAACACTGTTCATGATGCCGAAGGTATCGGCAAACATGGGCATCTGAAACGGGAACAGCAGCGATAGCCCGGAAAGGGACACTGAGGCGCCCAGCACCATCACGGTCCAGAAAATGATCTTCTGGCCGGCGTTGAATTTCTTCGCAGACGGATGGCTCTTGGTAAAGATACCGCCGCCAGCCTTGAGCCATTGCCAGTCCAGCTTGTTGGGAATGTTGTGGGCCACCCACATGACAAACGTCATCACCAGCCCCAGCATGAACGCCCATGCAACGTTATTGTGGACCCACTTGGAGCCGGCAGCCAGGGTGGCAAAGGCGTCGGCCCCCATGACCGGGATCAGGAAGCTTCGCCCCATCAGGGTGATCAGCCCCGTCAGGCCCAGGGCGATAAACGAGCCTGCCAGCAGCCAATGGCCGAACCGCTCGACGGCTTTGAACCGTTCAATTGTAGTGCCCGCAGGGCCGCCTTCGATTTTGATCCTGCCGCGAATGAGATAGAACACCACCAGCAATGCGATGAAGCCCAGAATGGCACCGCCGCCGTAGGTGATGACCGGCCCTTCACGCAACTGGTACCAGCGCATGCCGCCGTCCTGGATCAGAACATCGGCCGCCGGGTTGCGAACCTGGGTTTCAATGTCGATGTTGTCGTAGCGAATGCCGCGCCAGGCATCAGCATCGGAACGCCCGCCACGGGTGCCCAGTGGCTCGTTGATCGGCGCCGCATTGGCGGGATTACCTGTTTCTTTGGAACGGGATTCCCCGTCAGCTTTCAGTCTTTCCTGCCGGGCCATGATGTCTTCGAGGGTTTGGCCGCCCCCGGTAGACATCTGGTCAGACTCGGGAACGTCCTGCGCCCACACAGGGTTGAAGACCAATGTCGCCAGCACAAAAACGGCGGCACCGAATAGTTTACAGTTCATGAAAGCACTCCAGCGGAATGAACAAAAAGAATCCGTTGCCTTAACGAATGCCGGGGCCCCAGGGCCCCGGAAACATCCAATGGGCTTACGCGCCCTTCTTCTCGTAGGCTGTGCCCCATCCCCAGGCGCCTGAACCAAAACCACGGTTCACCACACGCTGGCGGTAGATGTCCGCTACCTCGTTGCCGTCACCGGCCAACAAGGCTTTGGTGGAGCACATTTCCGCACAGATCGGCAGCTTGCCCTCCGCAATACGGTTGCGCCCGTACTTGGAGAACTCCGCTGTGGAGTTGTCTTCTTCCGGACCGCCCGCACAGAACGTGCATTTGTCCATCTTGCCACGGCTGCCAAAGTTGCCCGCTTGCGGGAACTGAGGGGCGCCGAATGGGCAAGCGTAGAAACAATACCCACAACCAATGCACAGATCCTTGGAGTGCAAAACCACACCGTCTTCGGTCTGGTAGAAGCAATCCACGGGGCAGACGGCCATACAGGGCGCGTCTGAACAGTGCATGCAGGCTACCGAGATCGAACGCTCACCGGGCTTGCCATCTTCAATGGTCACCACGCGTCGACGGTTGATGCCCCAGGGGACTTCATGCTCATTCTTGCAGGCCGTTACGCAGGCATTACACTCGATGCAGCGTTCGGCATCGCAAAGGAATTTCGCTCTTGCTTGTCCTTCAATGGCCATGATCTACACCTCTTGTTATGCCGGCATAATCGAACACAGGGTGCACTTGGTCTCTTGCATCTGTGTGACCGAGTCATACCCGTATGTTTGAACTGTGTTGGTGGATTCACCCAATACGTAGGGGTCGGAGCCTTTCGGATACTTGTCCCTCAGATCCTTGCCCTCCAGGTGTCCGCCGAAGTGGAACGGCATGAAGGCGACGCCCTCGCCGACCCGTTCGGTCACCATGGCCTTGACTTTGATGCGTGCGCCTTCCGGGCCAGACACCCAGACATCCTTACCGTCACGAATGTTCATGTTGTTCGCATCACGCGGATTCACTTCAATGAACATGTCCTGCTGCAATTCCGCCAGCCACGGGTTGGACCGGGTCTCGTCACCACCACCTTCATACTCAACCAATCGGCCTGAGGTCAGAATGATGGGGAAGTCCTTGCTGAAGTCCTTCTTCTGGATGGACTCGTACAGGGTCGGGACACGCCAGAAGGTCTTGTCCTCGTAGGTCGGATAGTCCTCCACCAGGTCTCGGCGGTTGGTATAGAGGGGTTCGCGATGAAGCGGCACGGGGTCCGGGAAGTTCCAGACGATGGCGCGGGCCTTGGCGTTACCAAAGGGCGCGCACTCGTGTTTGATCGCCACACGCTGGATGCCGCCAGACAGGTCGGTTTTCCAGTTGGTTTCGGGGCCGGCAACGGCATCAATGCTGGCCCGCTCTTCGGCCGTCAGGTCGCCATCCCAGCCCAGGTCCATCAGCATCTGCATGGTGAATTCCGGGTATCCGTCCTTGATCTCGGAGTTTTTCGAGTAAACGCCGTCCGCCAGCAGGTTTTCGCCGTTGCGTTCAACGCCAAAGCGGGCACGGAAGGTAAGGCCACCTTTGGACACCGGCAAAGACATGTCATAGAGCACGTGTGTGCCCGGATGGTTCATTTCCGGTGTGCCCCAGGATGGCCATGGCAGGCCGTAGATATCACCATCGCAGGGGCCACCCACCGCACGCAGTGTGGTCTTGTCGAAGTGGTGCTGGTTGGCCATGTGTTTTTTCAGCCGCTCTGGCGACTGACCGGTGTAGCCGATGGTCCACATGCCACGGTTGAATTCACGGGTGATGTCCTCGACGACCGGTTCATTGCCTTCAATGGCGATATTGCGGAACATGCGATCGGTGAAACCGAACTTGTCCGCAAACAGCTTCATGATTTCGTGGTCGACCTTGGAGTCGAACAGCGGCTCAACGACCTTTTCACGCCACTGGAGCGATCGGTTGGAAGCGGTGACCGAGCCCGATGTCTCGAACTGTGTGGTCGCCGGCAACAGGTAAGCGCCCTCCTTACGGTCGTGCAGCACTGCAGACACGGTGGGGAAGGGGTCCACCACGACCAGCAGGTCGAGTTTCTCCATGGCTTCCTTCATTTCCAGCATCCGGGTCTGGGAGTTCGGCGCGTGGCCCCACAGCACCATAGCCCGGGTGTTGTCGGGCTGCTCCAGGTTTTCCTTGGCTTCCAGAACGCCGTCAATCCAGCGCGATACGGGTATGCCTTTCTCGTTCATCATGGCTCTGGATTTGCCATCCTTGTCCCACACGGCAAAACGCCCCTTGAGCCAATCAAGGTCCTCTTCCCAGACGCGAGCCCAATGAGCCCAGGAGCCAGCGGCCAGCCCATAGTAGCCGGGCAGGGTATCGGCCAATACACCCAGGTCAGTGGCGCCCTGAACGTTGTCGTGGCCACGGAAGATGTTGGTGCCGCCGCCAGCAGCGCCCATGTTGCCCAGTGCCAGTTGCAACACACAGTAGGCGCGGGTGTTGTTGTTGCCGTTGGTGTGCTGGGTACCACCCATGCACCAGATGACCGTGCCAGGGCGGTTATTCGCCAGGGTACGAGCGACGCGCTCAAGCTGTGCTCCAGGCACACCGGTTACACGCTCGACTTCCTCAGGGTTCCATTTCTTTACTTCCTGCCGGATGTCGTCCATGCCGTACACGCGGGTGCGGATGAACTCCTTGTCTTCCCAGCTGTTCTCAAAGATGTGCCACAACAGGCCCCAGACCAGCGCGACGTCTGAGCCCGGACGAAACCGTACATACTCGTCCGCGTGCGCGGCGGTGCGGGTGAAGCGAGGGTCGCAGACAATCAGCGGCGCGTTGTTTTCTTCCTTGGCTTTGAGAAGATGCAGCAGCGACACCGGGTGCGCTTCCGCAGGGTTACCACCGATCAGGAAGATCGCTTTCGAGTTGTGGATATCGTTGTACGAATTGGTCATCGCACCGTAGCCCCAGGTGTTGGCTACGCCGGCAACCGTGGTCGAATGGCAGATCCGGGCCTGGTGATCAACGTTGTTGGTGCCCCAGTAGGCAGCGAATTTGCGGAAAAGGTAGGATTGCTCATTGTTGAACTTTGCGCTTCCCAGCCAGTAGACTGAATCTGGACCGCTTTCCTCCCGGATCTGTAGCATCTTGTCGCCGATCTCGTTGATCGCTTCGTCCCAGGAGATTTTCTGCCACTGTCCGCCGACCATTTTCATCGGGTACTTGAGACGGCGTTCGCCGTGAGCGTGTTCACGTACTGAGGCGCCTTTTGCACAGTGCGCACCCAGGTTGAAGGGGCTGTCCCAACCAGGCTCCTGCCCGATCCAGGTGCCATTCTGGACTTCAGCCTCGACCGTGCAGCCAACCGAGCAGTGGGTACACACGGACTTTTTGCGAACAATTTTCCCACCTTCCGTCGATGGGGTAGCGGCCTCAACGCGGCCGGATGTTAGTGACAGAGCTGCCAGACCACCCACTGTGACACCGGAGGCGGCCAGGAAACCACGGCGATCCATGGTTTTGGCAGCGAGGGATGAAAGTAAAGAACCAGCACGGGGGCCTTTCGCTACCCCGTTGGTTTTCTTTCTTAACATGTCAATTACCTCTCTCTTTTTATTCTCGTTTTACGGAGGTGTGGCCATTCAAGAGCCTTTCGCAACCTTGAATGACACACGCTTCCTTAAAAGCGAGCCGATTCGAAGTACTTACGTGTGTGTTCAGTGTCACGCAGACCGCTGCTTTTCGGGGCTTCTTTCACCACCTCGGCTGCGGCGTTGGGGGAGACTGCCAGCGCAACAGCCGCAGGCGCTGCAGCTGCTGCCACCTTCAAGAAACGGCGGCGGCTGTTTTCACGTTTCGGGTTGTCCATTGGACACCTCCACCTGAGTTAAGGGACCAGGCAGGTCCCAGTTATTGAATGGCAAAAGCATCAGCCTCAACGGCCATGAAAGCCCGGCCCAGCGAGCCCACAGGCGCGTAGAAAACCGCGCTTTGCGCTTCTTCCAGATCGGTAAAGAACAGTGCCGCCCACTTCGCCAGGTGTGCGTCGAAAAAGGCTTTTTGAGAAGGCTGGTCACTGTCACACAGGAACTCGCCCGCAATAATGCCGGCCATGATTTCGCACAGCGTGCCCATGTGATCTTCCGGTTCTTTAACGTTGTCTCTTGCCTTGATGCCCCTGGCCATCAGGTCGCTGCGCAGATCCGCAAGGGGCTTCTCGTTGAGAAAGCCGGTCAGGTAATAACTGGTGTAGGGCAGTAACTCCCCACGACCAATGCCAACGAAAAGGTTGTTGAACTCCCGCTCGGCATCCTTGGGCGTGGTGCGTTGGGCAAGGGCAGCGAGGTTTCTGGAGGCGGTTCCTATCGGAGTGTCGTCGCCCTTTAAGGTCGCCAGTCCCCGCAGCAACTCACTTGAAGGTGGGCCGCCCAGCAAGACACCCAGCAACTGATACATTTGGGCACGGGCTCGATCTTCGTCGCTGATCGAGCGAGGGCACTGAACTTCTGCAGTGTTGGCCAAGACGTCTCTCTCTTCTTGTTTCTTGTTTATTGTTGTCTAATTTTTAATCACCGATCTACTGTATATAGCTCCGATTTGTGTCGGGCGCAACTACAGTTGCTAACGAGTCACGAATCGCCAAAACGCATTCGTGGGCGGTAGCGCGGTGTCGATTCTTCCCCGGTTTTGGTGACCACTGGTAGGGTATGACCAGCAGTATCTGACGGAACTTCTTCGAAGTCGGACTCGGATTCCTCGATGGCTTCTGCAGGTTCCGGAGGCGCCATCGTTACCGCAGTTTCGGCCTGCTCCGTGTGCTCTGTGATGGAGTCCCCGCGTTCTTTATCAGCCTGCTCCCCCGCCTTTTTGGTTCGGTCGATCAGTCCTTGTCCCACCTTGTAGAGGGTCTTTACGGCCCCGGTCGCGCTAGCCGCGCTGGTGAAATCCTCATCGTAGTCATTGAGCCCGTCCAGCACGGCAAGTACGGGGTTGGATTTCCAAAGTGATCGCAGGGCCCTGCGGCGTAGCAGCTCGGGGATTTCTTTGCGCATGAACCCGGTAATATCGGTACCCAGCTCAATGGCATCAGGATCTGGTAAGCCGTACTTCTCCAATACATCGTGCTCGGGCAAGGTCTGATTGATGGCGAGTTCCTGTTCTTCCGGTGACGGCTCGGACTCGACCGAGGGCGCCGCCGGCTCAGTTTTATTACCGGTTTCTGCTTTCTTGCGCGACCAACGTTGCAGGCGTGACTCAGCCATCACTGAATCCTCGGTTTTTTGATGTTGGCGGGTGCGCGAAAGACGTCGCTCTCCTGCCGGATACGCGGATCGCCTTTGGCGTCTTCGATGCCATCGACTTGGACACTGTCACGACGCCGTTTCTTGAAGGGCTCTTCGATGTAGTGCATATCGACAAACTCTTTGATCCAGGCCGCCAGAGACTCGGGAATGGGCACAGGCTCGACGATACTTTCGCCACTGTCCTGTGCATCCAATGCCTCATGGGCACTGGCGGTAATGGAACTGACGGCCCACCCTGAGGGAGAGCGACCGGTGTGGTCCTTATCCATGACAATCCAGACGGAGGGAACGGCCATGTTCAGGGATACAAGGTAGCCTTCCACGTCGGCGCGAAAGAGCTCCATCGTCACCGTGCCTGCGTGGTAATCCACATCATCGCCTTCACGGATCAGTTCTTTCCAGAACGCCTCGGGGGCGCCCGGTATGACCGCCACCGGCTTCCAGATATACCGCGCCCACTGGGTTACGCCAGGGGACTGGCGAACGACGGCACCGACTTGTAACGCGCGTTTCCAATGATCTGTGCGACTGCTCATGGCTGCTCTCTTTTGTTATTCCTTCAAGCTAGCAGGAGGTCAAAAAATATCCAACTTTCCAATTGTCCAAAAACAAACGGCTGTGGCATGCTCGAAGAGCTATAGTGTTTCGTATACGTATAACAACAATGAAAAGAGTCGAGTTCCTGATGACGGCACACAAGACCTTACTGCTATGCAGCTGCGATAAAACACAGTCCTTTGATCCTGAGGCGCTGCGCAAGGCCGCAGCCGCTGAACAGGTAATCGCGGTGGATCAATTGTGCGGCCACGACATGAAGATGGCCGCCGAGCACCTGGGTGGTGATGCAGACGTACTCATTGCCTGTGGCCAGCAGGCTGCCCTGTTTGAGCGTCTGGGCGAGGATGTGCAGGCCGAAATCGGGCACTCCGCGCCGCTGGGCACCATCGACATCCGGGACCGGGCTGGTTGGGGGAGCGCGAGTGCAAACCCCAAACGTCAGCATGCCAAGCAAGCGGCCCTGGTTGCCGCGGCCCAGCTGCCGGCTCCGATAGCGCCTGCGAAAACGATCCGCTCCAGCGGGGTGTGCTGTATCGTTGGCCCCACCGAACAGGCCGTAAGAATGGCCGAGCTGGTACAGGACGAGCTGGGGGTGACCTGTATCGTCAACGATGCCGGCCCCATACAGCTTCCCTCTGCCGCCTACGACGTGGCCAGGGGCCGACTGACGTCAGCCTATGGCGCACTGGGCAATTTCAGAATGGAGTTTGCCCAGTTGCAAACCCTGAATCCCGCCGGCCGTGGTGCGCTGGGTTATGGCGAGGTGCAGGCCACCGCTAGCAGCGAATGTGATGTGTTTATCGACCTCCGTGGTGGCGCTCCGGCCTTTCCCAGCCATCAGAAGCGCAACGGTTATTTCTGGGCCGACCCCGCCAAAACCGGGGAATTGGAGCGCATTGCCCTGACAGCCCGGGAGCGGGTTGGTGAGTTCGAGAAAACCGTCTACTTCAGGTTGGAAGAGTCCCTGTGCGCCCACTCCCGGGCCAACAAAACCGGCTGTACCCGCTGTCTGGACGTCTGCCCCACCGAGGCTATTTTCTCGTTCGGCGACCACGTGCAGATTGATTCGGATATCTGTGCCGGCTGTGGCTCCTGCGCGGCTGTTTGCCCGACCTCCGCCATTACCATGAACGAAAGCCCTTTCGAAGCCCTGACCAAAGCCGTGGACGTGATGGCCGGGGTGTATCGTGAACATACCGAAGAATCCCCTCGGCTGGTGCTCCATACCCTGGATGCCGGTGGTGAGGCCATGGCGCACCTGGCACGGTACGGCGATGGGCTGGCGGACGACCTGATTCCGATGGGGCTTGAGCATATCGATCGTATCGGCCATGCCGAGATCCTGGCCGCATTGGGCGCCGGCTATGCGGAAGTCCTGCTGCTGGCAGACAACGAGACTGACCGCCAGGCTGTTGCCGCGGAAGTGGAACTGGCTCAGGCCATGGTGAGCGGTGCCCACCATTCGCCCAGCCGGATCCGGGTGGTTGCGACTGACGAGCTCAGTGCAGAAGGGGACAATGCGGGCCGCGTCAGTGAGCCCGTGTTACTGGTTGGAGGCCGCCGTGACATCACACGGGTTACCGTCAGTGCGATGGCGGACGGTGTTGAAGCGCCGATCCCCCTGCCACAGGGCGCGCCCTATGGTGCTATCGAAATCGATTCCGATAAATGCACGCTCTGTCTGGCCTGCGTGTCTCTGTGTCCGACTGGCGCCCTTGGCGACCATCCGGACCGGCCGGAGGTTCAGTTCACGGAAAATGCCTGTGTTCAGTGTGGCGTCTGCGACAGCACCTGCCCCGAGACAGCCATCAACCTGAAGCCGCAACTGGATCTGTCCAAGGGGGCGCTAAGCGCCCGGGCACTGCACGGCGAGGAGCCTTTCGAATGCATCAAGTGTGGAAAGCCCTTCGGTGTTGCCAGCACCATCAACCGGATCGTTGAAAAACTGGAGAATCAGCACTGGATGTACAAAAACGCCAATAACGTCCAGCTTATAAAGATGTGTGACGACTGTCGGGTGAAATCTCAGTTCCACGGGGAAAACGCGCCTCTGGCAGGAGGAGAGCGCCCAAGGGTTCGCACCAGAGACGACTACCTGGACAGCTAGAATAAAAACAGGACTCGACATGGTTGAATACACCGAAGTAGGAAAACCGAACCTGATTGGTACCGACGCTCCCCGGCCTCAGGACAAGAACCCTAAAGGCGTTGACCGCATCATTGCCGTCGCCTCCGGCAAAGGGGGAGTCGGAAAGTCGACCGTGGCCTCCAACCTGGCGGTTGCACTGGCTTCGAAAGGTCTGAAAGTGGGCCTGTTGGATGCCGATGTGTACGGTCCCAGCCAGCCCCGCATGATGGGTGTTTCAGGTCGGCCGTCCAGCCCTGACGGAAATACCATACTGCCGCTGCGCAATCACGGGGTGACCCTGATGTCCCTGGGCCTGATGGCCTCTGATGATGAAGCCATTGTCTGGCGTGGGCCCATGTTGATGGGCGCCCTGCAACAGATGATGAACCAGGTGGACTGGGGCCGGCTGGATGTCTTGCTGGTGGACTTACCCCCGGGCACCGGTGATGTCCAGATGACCCTGAGCCAGAAATTCTTTGTCGCAGGGGCGGTTGTGGTCTCAACCCCCCAGGACATCGCGTTAATGGACGCGCGCAAAGGCATCGATATGTTCAAACGGATGGATGTGCCCCTGTTCGGCCTGATTGAAAACATGGCCTCTTTTATCTGCGATGGTTGCGGCAAAGAGCACCATCCTTTTGGGCACGGGGGCGCCAGGGCGGAGGCTGAAAAATTGGGCTCGCCCTTCCTGGGCGAGATTCCGCTGGATCTGGACATCCGCGTTGGTTCGGATGGCGGTGTCCCGATTGTGGTATCGAAGCCGGATAGCCCTCAGTCGAGGGCTTTTCAGCGCATCGCCGATGAACTGATCGCCTCCGAAGTGTACGCCGAGGCCATGCGATGAGCGTGTCGCCGCGCTTACCACCGCTGTTTACGGGCGAACGGGTGCCAAACCAGACGGATCCGTTTGATAAGGCCGTCAGCCGTGCCATTGCCGGAGTTGATTCCGGCACGATCTTCTATTCCGACGCGGTGGACGTTTTGCGCGCGGCCCTGGTGCTGGCGCCGGAAACCTCATTGGAAGAGGCTGTCCAGGTGGTCTACGTGGCCCAGATAGGCCTGGCTGAAAGTCTGGGCGCGCTGGCCCCGCCCGAAGTGCCGGTGTTCTTCCAATGGCCCGATCGTATCAAGGTCAATGGCGCGGTGTGCGGCGGTGTCCGTTTTGCTGCGGATGTGTCAGATCCCAGCGCTCATCCAAACTGGCTGGTTGTCGGCATCGATGTGCCTTTTTTGCCGGTGGGCGGCGAGCCGGGCGAGACGCCGAACCAGACCTGTCTGCACGAGGAAGGCTGTGTTGAGATCACGCCCATGGCGCTTCTGGAAAGCTGGTCCAAGCACACATTGTTGTGGCTGACTTACTTCATGGACAGTGGCTTTGAGCGTATACACAATGAGTGGCGGCCACGCTGTGACACCCTGGGTAAAATGATCGACCTGCCAAAGCCCGGGCTCTTTGTGGGCCTGGATGAAAAGGGCCGGATGCTGTTGCGCCAGGATGTCATGACCGAAACAGTGAGTTTGATCGAATTTGCGGAGCACGTATGAAACTGGCCCGAACCCTGCGACTGGATGTATCCGATGACAATGTATTTGACCTGCCGGCTCCCAGCGGTGAATGGGCGATATCCGGCGGGTTTGAGTTTTCCAACTGGACCGAAGCGGACCTGAAGGGCAAGGCCCGGCAGGCCTTCAGCAATGGTTGGTACAGCATCGAGTCAGGCGGTCGTGCCAGTTTTGTGGGCGTGTGCGACATCACCGAAGCGGAGTTGGAGCAGTTACGCCAGACCTTGGCGCAGACGTTTGTTGAGTGTTACGGCGCTCCGGATATCGATGCGGCCTATCCGGTCGCCTGTGAGGAAATCGACCAGATGCGCAGCATGTGTGAGGACTTCGAGGACAACACGCTGTTGATGGTCAGCCGCACGCTCACCGAACTGGGTGTTGAGGAAACCTACCGCTCCCGGGGCCCGCAGGATGCATCGCTGGAGGCCTTTGCCGTACATGGCAGCGTTGACTGATTACAGTCCGAAACTGCCATAGGGAATAAACCGCACCAGGGTGCCCGGTTCTATCTGCTGGGCGCTTTCGTCCAGCTCCACCAAACCCTCGGACCAGGCCAGGCCGGTTACACGTCCAGAGCCCTCAGAGCCAAATACCTCAACCTGCCCATCCCGAACGCGGGCCCGCAACATCTCGCTGCGCCCCGGTTTCTTATTCTTGGAAAAACCAGCGGGCACGAGATAGCCCTGGGGTTCGAACCAGTTCCCTCCTGCCAGCAAGGCCATCGCCGGCGCGCCAAAACGCAGTGCGCAGACCCAGGCGGCGACCGGGTTTCCCGGCAAACCCACCACAGGCGTTCCCTGGAACATGGCCAGCGCCAGCGGGCGGCCCGGTTTGATCGCAATGCGCCAGTTACTGATGTCACCGTGTGCTTTCAGCATTTTCGACACATGATCCTCGTCGCCGGCAGACACGCCGCCGCTGGTGAGGATCAGGTCGCATTGTTCCGAGCCTCGCTCCAGCGCCGCTTTGACTTCTTCGGCCCGGTCGAGCACATGACCAAGGTCCACCAGCTCATAGCCCAGTTGTGCCACCAGAGCATTCAGCATTGGCCGGTTGGCGTCATAGATCTGCCAGTCGGTGACGGCTGAGCCGACGGGCTTTACTTCATCCCCCGTGGATAAAACGCCGACGCGCAGGCGGTGATAGACGTCGACCGAGTCGACACCCACGCTGGCAAGTACTGAAATCTGGGTTGGCGTCAGGCGGGTGCCTGCCGTGAGGATTTGATCCTGTGCCTTGATGTCCTCGCCGGCTTTGCGCGCGTTGGCGCCGGCTTTTAACGTGCCGTTCAACTGCAGTTGGCCATCTCGGACTTCGCAGTCTTCCTCGAGGACCACGGTATCCGTGCCGGCCGGAATCACCGCGCCGGTCAGAATCCGGATGGCGTGGCCCGCAGGCACGTTCCCCATATACGGTTCCCCGGCGGCGCTGCGGCCCTCAATCAGGGGCAGGCTGCAGGGTACGTCCGTTAGCGGCCCTGCGAAGGCATAGCCGTCGACCGCGGAATTGTTGCTTGGGGGATGAGCGCGAGGCGCAGAGACGTCGCTTGCCAGGATTCGCCCATTGATCTGCGACAGCGAAACGGCGTGTTCCACCTCCACTACCGGATGTAGGCGTGAGCGCAGCCGCTCCAGTGCCTCTTCCACCGGCGTCCAGTTCACCCCGGGGGGCAGGGCGAAACAATCGTTACGAAGTGGAGTCGTTGTTTTCCCGTTCATGATGTCCCTGGGCTCAGAATAAAGTCAGCGATGGCGGGTACATTGTTTACATCGAAAACGGGGCCCGGGAAATCCGCAGCGTAGTCCACTACATAGTCCGCCACCAGGGCAATGATACTGTCGTCCTCCGGGTAGAGGGGCGCACGGGCGCTTTCCTGCCTGTGCACTTCAATCTTGGGATGCGGGTGGGTTTTAAAGCCCTCGACCACCACCCAGTCGCAGGGGCCCAGCCGCGCCAGCAATTCATCCAGCGTTGGCTCTTCAGCGCCGCGCAGTTCGTGCATGATGGCAAAGCGTCGCCCGCCCGCCAGGATAACCTCGCGAGCGCCGGCATCGCGGTGCTTGAAGCTGTCGGTACCGGGTTGGTCGACATCCACCCCGTGATGGGCGTGCTTGATCGAGTTAACCGTTAACCCCCTGCTGGACAGCTCGCGAATCAAGGCTGCTGCCAGCGTGGTTTTTCCGCTGTTCTTCCAGCCCACAATGCCGATGACATTCACTTCAGGTGCTTCTCCGCCCAGGCCAGGTCTTCCGGTGTGTTGATGTTGAAAAAGTCGTCCTCGCCGAACACCACCAGGGTTTCACCCTGGGCTTGTGTCCACTGGCGGATTTTGCGCACGCCGTCGTTCAGGGCGGCTCGAAGATCATCCCGCAACGCGACCCGCCAGCGGCCAAACGTTGGCTGGGGCAGGCGACCACGTTCCGGATCCGGTGTCGCTGCGAGCACCACGGGCGTGTCATGCCCGGCCAACCGTGCAGCGAGGTCCCGGGGGAACGAGGGGGTGTCCGCAGCGACGCTGATCAGCCATTCATGCCCTTGTTCGGCCGCCCAATCCATGCCCGCCAGAACACCTGCCAGCGGGCCTGGAAAATCAGCGATTGAATCAGCCACCACTGGCAGACCCAGATCATCAAACCGACTCAGATCGCCGTTGGCGTTCAACACCACGGCGTCCACCTGCGGTGTGATCCGGTCGATGACCCGCTGGATCAACGACTGATCACCCAGCATCAACCGTCCCTTGTCGCCGCCGCCCATCCGGTTGGCCTGGCCGCCCGCCAGAATGACCGCGCAATCAGTCATGCTCGGCCCCTTTTCGACGGTGCTTTTTGTCCTCGTCAGGAACCTGTGACAAGTCCTGATCGAACACCAGGCGGTGTTGCCCACTGAGGCACGTGAACTTTTTACCGCGCATCCGACCGATCAGGGTCAATCCGACCTGCCGGGCAATATCGACGCCCCAAGCGGTAAAGCCCGACCGGCTGATCAGGGTCGGGATTCCCATCAGGGAGGTTTTGATGACCATTTCGGAGGTCAGGCGGCCCGTGGTGTAGAGGACTTTGTCGGCGGCGGTGATGCCGTTCAGGTACATCCATCCTGCGATCTTGTCCACCGCGTTGTGGCGCCCGACATCCTCCATGTAGGCCAGAATCTGGCGATCCTGACACAGAACCGTGCCGTGAATGGCGCCGGTTTCCATGTACAGGCTGGGAGTGTGGTTGATCTGGTAGGAAAGATCGTAAAACGTGCTGGTGTGCACCGGTGTGTCTGGTAGCGACAGGCCTTCAAGCCCTGCCATCATGTCACCGAACACCGTACCCACGGCGCAGCCGGACGTCCGGGTTTTCTTTTCCAGTTTGTCTTCGACATCGGTAACACCTGCGGTACGCACCACGGCGACTTCCAGCTCTTCGTCGAAGTCAATTCCGGTGACCTGATCGTTTTCCTTCAGCATACCTTGATTCAGGAGAAAGCCGAGGGCCAGATACTCCGGGTGATCGCCAATGGTCATGGCGGTGACGATCTCCTGGCTGTTCAGATAGATCGTCAGAGGGCGCTCTTCGATCACGCTGATGGACTTTGATTGACCGTTTTCATCAACGCCCTCGACGGCGCGGGACAAACGAGGGTCTTTGGGATCGGGCAGTATCGGATTAATCGTCATTGTTGTTATAGCTCTTCCAGGAACGCCACGGACTTGAATCTCGATGCACGTCCCCAGAGATTAGCCTATTTGGCATTCGGGAAAAACAGCTGTTGTCCGTCTACCTTGAAGTCTGCTATCGCTTGCTGGCCATTCTCGGAAATCAGCCAGTTGTGCCACTGTTCAGCGAGATCGTGCTTGAGATGCGGATGCTTCTCTTCGGAGATCAGCAAGCAACCGTATTGGTTGAACAATACTTCGTCGCCGGCAAAAAGCAGCGTCAGGTTCTGGCGGTTGCCAAACGCCACCCAGGTGGCGCGGTCCGACATCACGTACGCATCCATGGCTGCAGCGGTGTTGAGGGTTGGCCCCATGCCACTGCCGAGTTCGCGGTACCAGTCGCCATCGGGGTCCACGCCAGCATTCTCCCAGAGGCGCAACTCGGCGCGATTGGTGCCGCTGTCATCGCCGCGTGAGGTGAAGGGTGCCTTGGCATTGGCAATCGCCGCGAAGGCTTCAGCGGCACTTTGCGCCTCAGCAATATTCGCCGGATCGTCTGCGGGGCCAATCAATACGAAATCGTTGTACATGACATCGGCCCGCTCGCTGGCGAAGCCGTTTTCGACAAAGCGCTTTTCTCCGGCGGTATCGTGTACCAGAAGGCTGTCGGCGTCGCCGCGACGGGCGATTTCAAAGGCCTGTCCGGTGCCCACCGCCACCACCCGTACGTCGATGCCGGTGGCGTCTTCGAACTGCGGTAAAATGGCGTTGAACAGCCCCGAGTTCTGGGTGGACGTCGTTGAGGCCAGGGTGATGTAGTCATCAGCGAACGCGCTGAATGCCAGGCCCATGCTGGTTACACCTGCGAGTACAAGGGTTAAGCCTTTCTTCATCTTGTTTTCTCCTTTCGCGCGTGTGGAACTTCCATTGAGTAGCCAGCCGCTAAACCGTCAGGGTAAAACTATCCCACCAGTTCTCCGGCAATAAACGCTTGCGCCTCCCGCGAGACGGGCCTGTTGAAAAAGACGTCGGCGGGGGTGTGTTCGCACACTTTTCCGCCAGAAAGAAACAATACATCTCCGGCAAGGCGCCTGGCCTGATGCAGATCGTGAGTGGTCATTACGATGCGCGTTCCCCGCTGATGAAACTCGCGTACCGCTGCCTCCACGCCTTTAATAGCCGCCGGGTCGAGTGCGGAGGTGGGTTCATCCAGAAACAGCACCTGAGGAGAAAGAACCCAGGCGCGAGCCAGTGCCAGGCGCTGCTGTTCGCCGCCGGATAGCACGCGCGCGGGCGTGTTTGTGCAGGAGGTAAGCCCAAAATGCTCAAGCGCTTCGCAGGCGATCTGTGTACGTGTCTTGCGGGGGACATTGTTCACCGCCAACGCGTGAACGAGATTGGCCAGGGCCGAGCGACGCAACAGTACCGGTTGCTGGAACACCATTGCCTGGCGGGGGCGCCCCCCACGTGACCAGGCCACCTGTCCCTGAGTGGGTGAGAGCAAACCGTGCGCCAGCCGTAACAGAAGACTCTTGCCCGCCCCGTTGGGTCCCATCACCAGGGTAGGGCCGGTGCCGTCCAGGGTGAATGAGCAGGGTCCCAGTAGCGCCTTGCCCTGCTGGTTGAAGGCGACGCCATCAAAACGCAGCGTTGGTGGCGGGAGGAGGGCAGCCGAGGCAAAGAGCGGAACGTTAAATGACGTCATCCTATCCGTCTCCTTGTCAGTTCGCCCACCAAATAGGCGCCTGCGTTAATCAGCATGACCAGCGTCAGCAGCACAATCCCCAGCCCCAGTGCCAGTGGCAGGTTGCCCTTGCCGGTTTCCAGCACAATGGCGGTGGTCATGACCCGCGTGACCCCATCAATATTGCCGCCCACCATCATCACCGCGCCCACTTCGGCGCTGGCGCGGCCAAAACCGGCAAGCAGAACGGTCAATAACGCAAAACGGGCATCCCACAGCAGAGTGGGCATCATGCGTGAGCGCGACATACCCAGTGACATGAATTGCTCGCGGTACTCACCCAGAAGCTCTTCCACCTTCTGACGCGAGAGCGCGGCAAGAATTGGCAATACCAGGACCACCTGGGCAATGACCATGGCTCCTGGTGTAAACAGGAACCCCCACTCACCCAGAGGGCCGGCTCGCGAGAGCAGCAAGTAGACGGCGAGCCCGGCCACCACCGGAGGCAGCCCCATCAAGGCGTTGAGGACGACAATCATGACGCCGCGCCCGGGGAATCGCCACAGTGCCACCGCCGCACCGAGGGGGAACCCCAGAACGGCCGCGATCAGTACCGCCATAAGCGACACCTGCAGCGAAAGCGCCACGATCTGAAAGAGCGAAGCGTCTAGGTTTAGCAGTAGCGAAAGCGCCACGCAGAACGCATTATTTTCCACAGCTGCGTCTCCTTGTTATTGAGCATCGTGGAGTTTCTGACTACGCTTTGCACAGCCTGTTGAAAAATATGCAGCTAAAAACAGTTTAGTGCTTTTCCAGGCAGCAGGAGAGATTGATGACGCTTCCCGCATACCTCACCACGGCCGAAGCTGCCGAGTATCTGCGTCTGAAAGAGCGCAAAGTCTATGATCTGGTCAGCCAGGGCGTGATTCCCTGTGTGCGGGTGACGGGAAAGCTGTTGTTCCCACGCCAGCGTATTGATCTGTGGTTGATGAACCATCTGGAGGGTGACGACGCCGTCAGTTCGCCGACCCCGCCGGTTCTGGCGGGCAGCCAGGATCCATTGTTGGAGTGGGCGGTGAAGGAGAGCGGTGCGGAGCTGGCGCTGCTGTGTCAGGGGAGTGGCGATGGCGTACAGCGATTGATCGCCGGGCGCGCAATGCTCGCCGGGATGCATATCTGGCACGCTGAAAGCCGGGGCTACAATGATCCTGTCACATTGGGGCTGAGCGGCATGCGCGACCTGGTGCTGATTCGCTGGGCGAAGCGCCAGCAGGGGCTTCTGTTGGCCGCCGAGAACCCTCACCGACTTGCCCGCTTGGAGGATATCGCCCGCCCCGGCATACGTCTGGCGCATCGCCAGCCCGATGCCGGCGTCAGCCATTTGTTGCAGAGCTTGCTGGCACGCCACCGCCTCGATGCCGGACACCTCACGTGGGCAACGCATCCGTCGCTCAGCGAAGACGATCTCGCCTTGGCCATTCGCCAGGGCGAAGCGGATGTTGGCGTGGGAATCGAAGCGGCAGCGCGGCGCCAGGGGTTGGCTTTCATTCCTCTACAGCAGGAGCATTTTGATCTGGCCATGCGCCGGCGCCACTACTTTGATCCGGCCATGCAGAGGTTGCTGTCGTTTGCCGGTAGCGAGCGATTTGTACAGCGCGCCGAGGCGTTGGGCGGTTACGACATCGCGGAGCTGGGACATGTTGTCTATAACGCGTGAGTGTTGCCAATAATAACTCAATAAAAACAGGCCAATGAACCAGGAGCGCGCATGCCCTTGAACCCGAAAGATTCAGTGAAGGAGGTCAGCGGGGCGCTGGGTGACATCGGTACCTTGCTGCCACTGAGTCTTGGAGCAATTGGCGTGGCAGGGTTGGCACCGATACCCGTAATGCTGGGGTTTGCCGCGTTCTACATTGCAACGGGGTTGTACTATCGGCTGCCGATACCGGTACAACCCATGAAAGCGGTTGCTGCGCTGTTGCTGACCACCGAGGTGACGTCCCAGAGCCTGGTCGCCAGCGGTGTGCTGGCAGCAGGCGATGTCCATGCTGGTGTTCCCTCAACTGGCGCTTACGATCACCAATGCCATCGTACTGACCGCCTTGGTGGTTGGGGATTACTTCGGTGAGCAATCTCATCGCGTGTCGCCAGCCCGACTGTCGGTGACGACGGGCTTGGCGAACCTGTTTCTCGTTCCGCTCGGCGCCCTGCCCATGTGTCATGGCGCCGGAGGCGTGGCCGCGCACCATCGTTTCGGTGCCGGAACCGGCATGGCTCCCATTGTGCTGGGAACCGCTTTGCTCATGGTTGCTTTCCTGCCGGGGGGCTATCATTGATCGCTGCCATTCCGGTGGTGGGTCTCGGGGCCTTGTTGTTGGTAGCGGCTGTAGAGCTTGCCATGTCCAGGCGTCTCTGGGCCGCGAAGCCGTCTTGCTGGCCGGTTATCGCGACAACCGCACTGGTGACCGTCTGGGCCGACCCCTTGTTCGGGCTTCTGGCGGGTGTGGTTGCGGAAACAGTTCGGGCGGCTTGGGTGCGAGGAAACAGGGTAGGATCGGAACTTATGAAACAACCCATCACTGGCTATCACAAAGACAAGGAAAACCACTGGGTCGCTCAGTTGGCATGCGGCCATAATCAGCATGTGCGTCATTCGCCGCCTTGGGTGAACCGCCCTTGGGTCACTTCGGCGGTAGGTAGAGAGTCGATGCTGGAGCTTGAGCTTGACTGCAGGAAATGTGAAGAAGGTGCGCTGCCGGATGATCAACCGTGATCAGGTTATCGATAGTGTCCACTTATTCTCTAGCGGATACGGGTTCTACCCCGTTACTCGGACGCACCGCGACGCAGAGTCCGTGCTGGTGTTTCACCAAAACGGGCTCGGTAGGCGCGGGAAAAGTTACTCACATAACCGTAGCCGACCTTGTCTGCCACGACTTTGACAGGGTGGCTGCCGTCTTCCAGAAGACGAAGAGCCAGCTTCATGCGTTCATTGCGGATAAATTCGGCGCAAGTCTGGTCGTGCTTTTGTTTGAACAACTGGTCCAGTCGGCTTTCGGTCAGTCCCACCCGATCGGCCAGGGCCGGGATGGACAGCGTGGAGTCCAGGGCGCCGCTAATCTGATCCAGAAGATCCTGGTAGGCCTGCTCTTCCCACGGCGGCAGTGTGTCATCGGCGTCGGAGCCTTCCTCAAATCCTTCAATCAGTTCAGACAAAAAGAGGTTGGCGATGGCTTCCAGCTTCAAGTCGCGGCAAGCGCCATTGGCGTGGTGAGAAAACAATCCAGAGCCCAGTTGCCGTAAACGCGCGCTCGGCGTCATGGTGCGAATATGGCAGCTATCCCCATAGGGCACGTCAAATGCCTTGAGGGTGGCGGGCAAATTGCCGCCGAAGCGTGGGCGCAATGTGCTCAATGTGGAAGACGCACCAACATGACGAACCAGTTGCCCTTTGTGCAGTTGGAACTGCGAGCCCTGCTGGTCAACGCGCATCAGCAAGGCCGCGTCAGGGTGGAGCGTATGGCGCTCCCCATTGGGGCAAGCCAGTTCCGACTGTCCCTGTAGATGCAGGGCGCTCTCGATCCAGGGTTCGGTAGAGGATCCCTGCATGTCAAGAAAACAGTCTTCCAGCACCTCGTATTCCAGCCGGTCAACACAATGCCACTGGCAAACTGAAGCCGCTCCATGCGCCCACGAACGCCGGGGATATCAAAAGTGTTCCCGCCGGACATATTCAAAGTATGAATGCTGCCCTGCAATGAAAGGTCGTCCAGCTTTTTCATGATGATGCGCCATGATTTGTGTTTCTAGGGTTTCCCGCCCTTGGCCGGCGTATGACTGCGGCGAAAAATGATAAAACTCCGGAAAGTGATAAAAACAATAAGTAGTTCTTGCCCATCCCGCCTTCTACCCTACATCGCTTATAACAGAAAATTATATGTCGGAGTCGTTATGTCGCTCATCATTCAGCGCCGTATTGGGGGCATTGCCTTGCCCGTGTTGGATTCTACTCTGTTTCCAGCGCGACTTTTTCTTTCCTGTTGTTGATCTCGGTGCCGGCCTGTTCCGCGCCGGATGGTGCTGATGGCACAGGCCATGACGGTACCACCGGGGGGCGTGGTGAGAATGGCTACCATGGCAGCCTGTTCAGTAACGGCGGAGACGGCGGCGACGGCATGAGCCTGCTGTTTACCGGGGCGCGCCGATATTTGGCTGCTGAATTACCTGCCGGGGTAGATTGGGCAACGGACCTGACAACGCTGGCCGGCATCAATGATGGTGATCAGTTCAGTGTGACGGTCGACGGTGTTATATCGATTATTACCATTAACACCAATGTCCGATTTATCGCACTGGCGAGTGCGATTGATACGGTGCTGGAGCCCTATGGAATGAGCAGCTACGGTTTCAATCGCGCATCGGATGGCTGCACGCTGGATCTGCAGGGCAGCAGGAACTTTCTGTCTATGGAGCTGGCGAATGTAACCGGAACGCCGCTTTCCACCACAGGGTTCGACTTTGGTGCCGTGCCGGTGATTGTGGGCAGCAGCCCTCCGCCTTTTGAGCATTGCGGTAACGGCGGGGCCGGCGGGAAGTCTGACTATTTAATGGTAACGGCGGCTAAGGTGGCGATGGCGGCGCAGGGATCCTGGTAGACGCCAGCGCCAATATTCGTATCGACGCCGGTGCTCAGGTGCTGGGTGGTTACTGCATCACCGATTCCGCCCTGGCGGTGACCCAGGTCGGTACGGTCAATGCGGGTGCCAACCAAGCAACGGCGGCTCACTTTGTCAGTGGTGACAATCGCCTGACCCTAGAAAACGGTTATAGCCTGGGCGGCAATGTGCAGGCTAATGGCAATAATGATGTGTTGGCACTGGGCGGCAGCGCTGATGGCACCTTTGATACTTCGTTAGTTGGAACGGATGCCTCCGATATTTTTCGTAGATTCGAATCTTTTGAAAAAGCCGGTGGCAGCGCCTGGACGTTAACGGAAGGCACTGCTCAGGACTGATGGGTGAGTGAGGGGGGGGGGCACTTCGGTCTGATTGGCTCGGACGTCATCTGGACTGGCGACCATACCTTTACTGGCTCTGCCGTTCTTAACAATGGTGCGAGCCTTTCCCTTGGTGCCGCCGGCAATACCGGTTCCATTGTGGGGGATCTGCACTTCAGTCGTGTCAGCACCCTGGAAATCAATCGGGCCAACGACTACCTCTATGACGGTGCAATTTCTGGTGACGGTAACCTGATCAAGAACGGCGCCATGAATGGGGTGGGTTTTACCGTGAACAGAGGTGGCCTGCTGGGCGGCAGCGGCGCACTGGGCAATACCACGGTGCAATCCGGCGGCCCCCCTGGCGCCGGGCGAAGGCTTGGGCACGCTCACCGTCGACGGCAACCTGACCCTGGCCCAGGGCAGCCTGCTGGATTTCGAGTTTGGTGCGCCAAGCGTTGATTTCTCGACACCGGGCTCCAGCGACAGTGTTTCCATCAACGGCGATCTGGCTATCAATGGTGCCACGCTGACCCTGAACGACACCGGCAGCTTTGGTCGGGGCCTGTACCGCCTGTTTGATTACACCGGCTCCCTTTCCGGAAGCAACGGTGGCCTGCAGCTGGCCAGCCCGGATCCGTCCTACGGCCTGCAATACCTTACCGGCGACAAACAGATCAACCTGATCAACACCGGTGGCACCACGTTGAATTTCTGGAACGCCAACGGCTTGGCCAGCGGCACTACCCAGGGCGGCGGCGACGGCACCTGGACAGCGACGAATTCCGTCTGGACCGATGCCAGCGGTTCTGTCACCGGTCCCATGATCCCCAGCCCCGGCTTTGCCATCTTTGCGGGGGATGCCGGCACCGTAAAGGTATCTGATGTGGATGGCGCGGTGGAAGCCGACGGCCAGTAGTGGCTATCAGGCCACCATCGACAGTGTGATCAGCGGCAACAACGGCTTGATGAAAACCGGCGAAGGCACGCTGGTTCTGGAGAACCACAGAGTGGACGAAAGAACTGGCTGTGTCGGAATGTGATGTGAGCATCACCGGGCAGCCACAGGTCGTGGCTGAGCTCGCACCAGAGCATGAACCAGAACCTGAAGAGCTTACGGTAACGACACGGCCCACGGCGAGGATAGCTCGGTGACCGGGCAAGGTTGCAAAGGCAAGAGAGGTGATGATCTTAAAGACTGCCACAAGCCCGATCGCCGGGTCACGTTGTTGTTGGCTTCGCGAGTTCCGAGTTTTGGCGAAGAGGCAGGCATTAGCGCAGATGAACCATGACGAGCTGGAAAAGCAGATTTTCCGATCAAGATTGAAAAGGGATCTGTCGTGGTAAAATCGGTTGTGGAAAGGGCTGGAACCCCGTGGTACTCCCGAGTGAGAATTTCTGATTCCTCAAGAATGACCTTTGATTCGCTGCGCTGGATGGAGTTCACCCTAGCGAAGGTAAACGAGTCGTTGAGGTGCAGTCAGAAGAAACTGATCCAAGTTGGTGCCCGGTATTTCTTGGAGCGGGGTGAAGCTTTCATAAATGTTAGTTAAAACAATGGACTGAAAAACCTGAGCAGTTGGCCAGCTTTTTGCTGTGACCGTCTAGTAAGCGATTTAAACCAAAACGCGAAATGAAACAAAAGCTCAGGAGATTATCCATGAAACCCAAATCTAGCCTGGTACTTGCTGCCACACTCAGTATGTCCATGTCCGTACTGGCAGAAGACCCCATGAAGGTTGGCTTCGTTTACGTTGGTCCCGTCGGGGATCACGGCTGGAGCTATCAGCATGACTTGGGGCGTCTGGCCCTTGAAGAGCATTTTGGCGATAAAGTGTCTACCACCTATGTCGAGAACGTGAGTGAGGGTGCTGACGCAGAGCGTACCATTCGGCGACTCGCTCAGGCCGGCAATGATGTAATCTTCACCACCTCCTTTGGATTCATGAATCCGACGGCCCGTGTAGCAGAGCAATTTCCCGACATTACCTTCCTGCATGCCACGGGGTACAAGCGAGGTGAAAACCTTGGCACCTACTTGTCCGTCACCTATGAAGGTCGCTATGTCACTGGAACGGCCGCTGGTCTGGTGACCGAAACCGATACCCTGGGCTATATCGCCTCTTTCCCTATTCCAGAAGTCATTCGCGACATCAACGCCGTGTACTTGGGTGCCAAGGAGGTGAATCCGGATATTGAGCTCAAGGTCGTTTGGGTCAACACCTGGTTCGACCCGGCTAAAGAAGCTGATGCAGCCAATGCCCTGATGGACCAGGGGGTAGACGTGATTATTCAGCACACCGACAGCCCGGCACCGCTGATTGCAGCAGACAAGCGAGGCAATTGGGGTGTTGGTCAGGCCTCTGATATGCGGAAGTTTGGTGGCGATGCGCACCTGTTGTCTGTGGTAAATGACTGGGCGCCGTACTATATCGATACCGTGCAGTCGGTCATGGACGGGGCCTGGGAGCCGGCCGATTACTGGGGCGGGATTTCTGACGACGTGATTCAGGTGGTTGGTATCTCAGAGCGCCTGACCGATGAACAGCGCGCCAAAGTGAATTCGGTAATGGAGTCAATCGACAAGGGTGAGTTCCATCCGTTCACTGGTCCCCTGAAAGACCAGTCGGGCGAACTTCGGGTGCCTGAAGGTGTTTCAATGACCAAGGAAGAGTTGGCTGGCATGAACTGGTACGTTGAAGGTATGACCGCTACGCTGCCGCAATAAAAGCTTGCGCTTTTGCCCATAAAAAGCCAGCAGGTAAGTGGCCTGCCGGCTTTATTATGGGAAGTGCTTGTTCAGGCGTTTTTCAGGAGTGCCGCAACGCTATTCCGGACGCTTCGTGTCAAGTCCGCTTCGTCAAGGCCGGCGACACATCCGTCGCTGACGATGCGCTTGCCGTGTATAAAACTGTGCTTGACGTGTACCGGCTCACCGCACATAAGCGGTGACATCAGTGGAGCGTGCACGCCTGCAAAGCGTGGATTGTTGACGTCATACAGCACCAGGTCCGCCGCTTTTCCGACGGCCAGGCTACCGGTATTTTCCAGACCAAGGAGGTCTGCGCCACCCTGGCTTCCCCATTCAAGAACCTGCTCCAGTGTCGTGGCATCGGGCCCGTTCTGAGCCCGGTGAATTAACCAGGTCAGGTTCAGTTCCTGCAGCATCGATCCGGATTCGGCAGAGGCCGAACCGTCTACTCCCAGGGAAATGGGCACACCGGCTTCAGCCATCAGGATCACCGGGGCAATCCCGCTGCCAAGGCGGCAGTTTGAGGTGGGGCAGTGCGCGATGCCGGTCTGGGTGGCGGCGAGGCGTTCGATGGCATGAGCGTCACTGTGAACCAGATGCGCGTACCAGACGTCCTTCCCCAGCCAACCGCAGGATTCCGCATAATCGATCGCGCTCTGACCATATCTCTTATGGGCCTGAATTTCGTCGAAGTCTACCTCCAGCAAGTGCGAGTGCATTCTCAGTTTGTTTTCCCGTGCCCATTGCGCCTGGGCTTTCAGGCCTTCCGGAGAACTGGAATGGATCAGGCTGGTCGGCGCCACAACCAGTTTTTTCATGGCGTCTGGCCCGGCTTGATGGTGTTTTTTTCGGGTTGTGTCGAGGCGGTCGATGATTTGGTCGATACTTTCCGGCTCGATCTTGTGTTCGATCATGCCTTCATGGGAGCCGGTTTCCGTGGCGCTGCCCCGGCACAGAACCATCCGGATGCCGAGTTCCTCGGCGGCCTGCCAGACGGCGTCTTCCAACTCCGAGCTGGTGGTGCTGTGGTAAAGGTAATGGTGGTCGGCACAAGTGGTGGCGCCGGAACGAATCAGTTCATACAGTCCCAGACGAGCGGCATGGTACATAAGTTCTGGCGTCACCTTTGGCCAGAAGCGGTAGGGTACGCTGCTGAGCCAGCCTCCAAGATCCTGATTCAGCCCTTCCGGTACGCCCTTCATGATGGACTGGGCAAGGTGATGGTGGGTATTCACCAACCCTGGCCAGACCACGCAGCCGGACGCATCAATGACGGTTTCCGGGGCCTCCTGTGTGGGGGCGAGGGCGTTGCCCAGCTCGGTAATGTATCCGCCCCGGATGCGCAGGTCCCGGGCATCCGAAAACCCGGTGGACGCGACTGCGACGGCGTTCTTGATAAGGTAGTCCAATGGTTGCTCCTCTCGATGTTCAAGAGCAATGTCCCGAGGTGTTGCCGGTATCGCGCGTTCCTCTGACCGCTTCTACTCTTCTGAATGGTGGTTACCCCGGACTGCAATGCAAGATTGCGGCCATTTGCTGACCGGTTGGTCAGAGTAGGTGCTGCCTCGTTGTCGGCGGTTTTAATGCGCCACGCTGGTGCGAGGCTTCCGAAGGCTGCACTCGAATGGCTCTCCTGAAGCTCGCCCTGATACGCCGTGCAGGCCCGGGCCCCTGAATTTCAAAGCGGTTGCAGAGCTAGTCATATGGCACAAATGCTGCATCTTTTTGCATGGCAGGTCAGGTTCCTCCGGGGATCGCCTGCGAGTCTGAGTAGAAGCAGTCAGGAATCGCCAGACACGCGACTTCGGGTCATTGCTCAGTCGTCGACCGAAAGTGCCTGCAGGCGCGGTTGGCGGCGATGGCCATGCACTGCCTCCCGCATTCCTGCCATGTTTGCTTTCGGAAACCGTTCTAATCATTGGCGATATGCCGGGAGGCACAATGACTCACACTGCAGAAAAATACGCGCTGAAAGAACTGGACCTGGAAACGACCTTTGGTGGTATGGGTCGGGAGGTCGAAGGGGACATACCCGTTATCGATCTGTCCGACTTTGATCGCCGTAGAGAAGAGATCACTGATCAGCTTTGGCAAGCTGCCACTGACGTGGGCTTTTTTCAACTGTCCAATCACGGGCTTGAACTCGACCTGATCAAGCAGGCTTTTGCATTGTCCGAGTGCTTTTTTGCGTTGCCGGAAAGCAGCAAACAACAGTATCCGCTGAAAAAAGGACTGAATTCCGGTTGGGAGTTCAAGTCACAGGTACGGCCGTCCACCGGAACGGCGGATGAGAAAGAGTCGTTCCAGATTACGCTCCCACACATGGATGATCTCTGGCCGAACCAGACGGTGGTCCCGGAATTCAGCCGGGTGATGCTGGATTTCGAGAACCGCGCCTGGCAGCTGGGTATGACGGTTCTGTCGTGCTTTGCCGATCGTCTCGGGTTTGAGAGGGACTTCTTTGGCCGGGCCCATGATCGCAGTTTGGAGGATTATCAGAGCACGCTCCGGTTGCTGCACTATTTGCCCCTGGCCGACGATGCCCGCCTGGATGAATCCATCTGGCGCGCCGGGGCCCATACCGATTTTGATTGCCTGACCATGGTGTTCCAGCAGGAAGGCCAGGGTGGCCTGCAGGTCAGCCCGGGCAAAGACGCCGAGGGCAAAGGTGATGACCGGGAGTGGTTCACTGTGGCGCCGAAAGAGGACCGGATTACCTGCAATATCGGCGACATGCTGATGCGCTGGAGCGATGACCGTCTGAAGTCGACCCTGCATCGGGTCAGGATGCCGAAAGAGGGCGAATACAAGGGGCCCCGATACAGCATGGCGTTCTTCTGTCAGGCGAACAAAGAGCAGGTTATTCAGGGGCCGGGAAAGAAATACCCGCCGATCTCTGCACGGGACTACCTGTTGCAGCGAATCCAGGCCAACTTTGATGCCGCAGAGAAGGCGGCCGAAGCCCGGAAGTAATCGGGATAGAACGTTCCAAAGTGAAAAAGGCCTCCTTCGGGAGGCCTCAGATTGCTGACGAACCCCGGTTTTCCGGGGTTCGTTGCATTTGGGTGTTTTAAATTCAATTGGCGATGGATTGAGCCCAATATTCCCGATCGGATTGCCAA